>DATEMG010000270.1:0-2479 GCA_035275805.1 Blastocatellia bacterium | reverse complement strand
CTTGCCAAGTGGGCTTAATGGTTTTACCATTCGGCCCCATAAGGCGTCGCTATATATTTGTCATAACTCAATCTTAAAAGCTGGCGCGGCTGGAGCCCTGTCCAACTGTGGGGCAAAGGCCGTAGAGAAAGATCGTATCATTTGTTCTTCCTCTTCAATTGCCGGGAATGATGGAACGATTTGACTATTCCATCAGGGGGCAGAAGGGAACGTTTCCGGTCGGCGAGAAATAATCCGACTCTCGGTCACTCCACTACGGTTTCGTGACCGGAGGTTCATTCACCGCCACTATGCGGCAGGTTCATTCCAATGATCTATATCAAGCTATTTGCTTTAGGGGCGACGCTGGGCGCGTTCGCGCTCGCCTCCGAGGTTGCGCCGCTGGGAACCTACACGCCGCGCGAGCGCAGCCATTGGGCTTTCATGAAGCGGGCGACGCCTCCGGTTCCGACCTTTACACTGGCGGCGGACAACGCCTGGGTGAAGAATCCGATTGACGCGTTCATTCTCCAGCGTTTGCGGAAGGCGGGGCTGAAACCTTCGCCGCCGGCCGACCGGGCGACACTGATCAGGCGTGTCTACTTCGACCTGACGGGGCTGCCGCCCTTGCCGCGCGAGGTTGCGGCGTTCGTCGCCGACAAATCGCCGGACTCCTGGCGGGAGCTTGTCGAAAGGCTCTTAGCCAGCCCGCATTACGGCGAGCGGTGGGCGCAGCACTGGCTCGATGTGGCGCGTTTCGCCGAAACCGACGGCTTTGAGTACGACACACACCGCCGCGACGCCTGGCGCTACCGCGACTACGTCATCCGCTCCTTCAACCAGGACAAGCCCTACGACCGCTTCGTGACTGAGCAACTGGCCGGGGACGAGATCGCCCCCGGAGACCACGATGCGCTCGCCGCCGCCGGCTTCAATCGCCTCGGCCCGCTGCGCAAGAATGCGGGAAATCAGGAGGTGGCCAGCAGCCGAAACGAAGTGCTGACCGAGATGACCAACGCGGTCGGCGCGGCGCTGCTCGGCGTGACGCTGGCCTGCGCGCGCTGCCACGATCATAAGTTCGACCCGATCCGACAAAGCGACTATTACCGCATCCAGGCGTACTTTGCCGCCACGCACGAAAATGACGTGATCAAAGCGACGCCCGAAGAGCAGGCGGCATGGAAGGCCAAGGCCGAGCCGATCGAGCGGGAAATGAAACAGATCAACGAGGAGATGAAGAAGCTGCGCGGCAAGGATGACCCCGCCACGATCGATCAAAAGCAGGCCCTGATGAAGAAGCTGGAGAAACTGCAGGAGGGCATGCCGGAGCCGCTTCCTGCGCTCCACAGCGTCGCCAATATGGCGGACAAAAAATCGCCGATCCATCTGCTCTCGCGCGGTGATTACCATGCCAAAGGCCATCGCGTCGGAATGCGCCCGCTCGGAGCGCTGCTCCCCGACGGCGCGCCAGAACTCCCCGAAAACACAGCGAAGCCCCGCTCCGAGCTGGCCAAATGGATCGTTGACCCGAACAACCCGCTCACCGCGCGCGTGATGGTCAACCGCATTTGGCATTACCATTTTGGCCGCGGCATCGTCGCCACACCGAATGATTTCGGTCGGGCGGGCGATCGCCCGACGCACCCCGAACTGCTCGATTACCTGGCCAACGAATTTGCGGCGGGCGGTTTCAGCGTCAAGCGCATTCACCGGCTCATCCTGAACAGCAACACATACCTGCAGTCCTCCGCGGCGCCGAGTGACTCGGTTTTAAAGACGCTGGCGCTGACGAAAGACCCGGAAAACAGATTGCTCTGGAGATTCAATCGCCGGCGTTTGGAGGCCGAGCAGATCCGCGACGCAATCCTTGCCGCCTCGGGCTCGCTCAACCCCAAGCAGGGCGGGCCGAGCGTGATGGTTCCAATTGAGCAAGAGCTGGTCAAACTGCTCTACAAGCCCTCGCAGTGGCGGCCCGCGAAGGATCCGGCGGAGCACTCGCGCCGCAGCGTCTACCTGATGGCCAAGCGCAACCTGCGACTGCCTTTCATGGAAGTCTTCGACGCGCCCGACCTGCAGGTAAGCTGCCCGCGCCGCGAATCGAGCACGCACGCGCCGCAGGCCTTAGAACTCCTCAACGGCGTTTTCACCAACGAGCAGGCCGAAGCGTTTGCCAGAAGGCTTGAAGCGGAGGCCGGTCCGAACCTGCGCAAGCAGATCGATCTTGGCTATCGGCTCGTGGCGGGCCGCCCCGCCCGGCCCAAAGAGATTCAGACGGCGTTTGAGTTTCTGAAGACGCAGCCGAAGCGCGAGTTCGCGCTTGCGCTGCTGAATTTGAACTCTTTCCTATATGTAAATTGATGGCTTGTCATCGTCTGGTGTTTTTGGCGCCGAGTCAGTACCGCGAGCGGTAGCGAGCGAATCCTTCGCCAGTGGCCGCTCGCTACCGCTCGCGGTACTGATCCAGTCGCTGCTCTACGAAACAACTTAATGTTAGCAAAGC
>DATEMG010000269.1:0-13309 GCA_035275805.1 Blastocatellia bacterium | reverse complement strand
CCCCCAGCGCGAGTCGAGTTGCCCCCTCCTTCGCCGCCCGCGCTAATGATGTAGCGCCCCGGCGGCAGCCCGTAGATGCGATAAACGCCGCGGTCATCCGTTTGTAACATCTCGTACAAGAAGGGACCTTCGTAGTGGCGTCTCTGCCCCTGTTCATCCAACATGTAAAGTTGTACACGTCTGGCGATGAGCGGCGCGCCTTCGTCATCGATAACTTTGCCGGTCATAACGCCGCCTCGGATCAGCGCGAAATCTATCTTCTCCCGCGCTTCGCCCTCATCGAGGGTCACCCTCCGGTTCAGCGCGAAATTACTGGAACTGTCGGCGGCGGCGAAGGCCTTCAACATTGCGCTGACGACGTAGCGCCCCTCGGCCAGCCCGCCGACCAGATAACGGCCGTCGCCGTCGGTCCGCGTTTTGGCCTGTAGGGGAATGCGCAAGCCCGATTCGCCCGCATCCGGTTTTAAATCGGACTCCGTGACGGTGATTACCGCGTTCGCCGCAGGTTTTCCGGCAACGGTCACGCGCCCGCTGATCGATGCCGTGCGCGGACGATTGTCACGCTGCAGCGTCTGCGCGCTTGATTGGCAGACCGCAATCAGAAGCATTATTGGCAAGATTGAGAAGAGAGTGAGCGGACCGGGTTTCATCTGACGCCTCCATTGCAATCGTGGCGCAGACTTCACTCTGCGCATGCATCGTATCCTCGGGCCGCGCAGACTTATGGTCTTTGAAAATTAAACGCAACCACGCAATCCAACGTAGGGGGCGAGTTTTCCCCGCCCCTGTCGCTCGGATCACGATCCAGGGCGGGGAAAACCCGCCCCCACACCCATGGTTGTATTTAATTCCCAAAGACCATTAGTCCGCGCCACTATTCGCCGGGCCTGTGCAGTTCACATCAATGAGGGAGTGAATGAGCGGTAGAAACCGGACTGCTTTGCGCCATCGCTACCACCGCAGGACATGCTCTTTCACGCGCTCACAAACTTTTAGTTCGATTTCGTTCTTTGCGGCTGCCGCTTCACGGCGTAGCTTCCCACGTTCGACCGCGTCCCAGGCGAGCGGACGAGACTGATCATCATTCGCGTCTTTTTCCGATGCTTGTCGCGCGATTAATAGATACTTGGCCGGCGCGATGTGTTTGAACTCGAACGCGCCGTCGCCCCGGAGCGGCGATTCGGCGTAGCGGAGCAGGTCATCGGCGGCCGCCGCTTCGGCTGGGATCAGGTGGACGCGAAGCCGTTTCGGCAATTGAGCGCCTTCACGCGACGGAACGACACGGCCGCTCAGGCTTGCCGCGCCCTGGGCGATTGTTATTTCAATTCCCGAAATTTTTTCGCCCTGCTTGAGCGTAAGACCGGAGCGAGAAACGTCAATGGGCTTCGGCGTCGCAGCCTGCGTGATCGCCCGGATGTACCAGCTTTCATCAGGCAAGTCGGTGTTGACCCGGTAGCGGCCCGCCTCCAGGTTCTTCACAGTGAAGCCGCCGACTTTGTCGGGCGTGGCGCCGCCCAAAAACCCGCTGGCCTCCATCGAAAGAAATCCGAAGGCGGAAACGCCGGGCGCCCGGCCGTCCCGCTTCATTTCGATCATAGCCTCTTCGACCTTGAACTGATCGGAGGCGGTTTCGCACTCCGCTTTCGGCGCCTCGATGACGACGCGGCCGGAGACCGCTCCGAGTTTCAGCAGTTTCAATTCAATCCCGTTAAGGTCGGCGCCTCTCACCACGACGCGCCTCGGCGCCGAGATAGCTAAGTCCATGCTTTCGTTGAATCGCGTAGCAGTCAATTCGTATTCGCCATCATCAACGCCGCGCAATGAAAAATTCTGGCTGCCGATCAGAGTGGCCATTCCCATGAGATTTTTGCCTGCGGCCCCGTAGAGCGTTACGGTGACCCCGTTGATCAACCCCTCGCCCTGCGTCTCTCCAGAAACCGTTCCGCTGATCGAACGGCCCCGCCCGCCGCGCGCGCGAATGTCAACGCCGGCCACTTCTTCGGCGCCTCGCAGATTGACCTCCACCGCCGCGCCTCTTGGCGACGACGGGTGATAGGTTGGAGGCTCACGGCTTGTCTCCCCCAGGCCGCCCAAGATCGGAGAAGCGACGTTAACGCCAACCACATAGGAGCCCGCTTCGAGACCGTAGACGCGATAGACGCCGCGATCATCCGTCGACCAAGACGAATACATTTCATTCATCGTCGCGGCGCCGCCGCCGAGCTTGCCTTCGGAATCGCGCACCCGGTCGGCCGCGACAGGGACGCCGACCATCGGCTCGCCGAATTCGTCGGTCACGCGGCCAGTGATCACGCCGCCCCTGGCCATCCGGATTATCACGCTCTCTCCGATGCGGTATTTGCGCGACTGATCCTGAACGGGAACGTAGCCCGGCGCCGATGCTACTATCGAATAAACGCCGTGTGATAACCCGGTCACTTTGAAATTCCCGTCAGCGTCGCAATTGGTCATCTGCCCCGGGATCGTGAGGGGCGATTTGCCAGCGCCGACGGCCATCACCTGCGCGCCCCCCATAGGTTGGCCGTCGTCTGCAATCACCCGCCCCGAAATTACGCCTTCGCGTTTTGGTTTCTTCTCCTGCGCGGCGCCCGACCAGGACGCCGATATGAAGAGGAGAGCGGCAAGCGTCAACGATAATCTTTCCATCATTTCTCCTCCCGATTTTTCTTGCTCATTTCGATAACGACCCGAACGCCGGTGATGTCTTCGCGGCCCGTAAGGACGATTCCCTCGGTCATATCAACTCCGCCGCGTTCGATCCGCGTGATCTTGAGCGGCCCCACGGTCACGATGAAAGCATGTATCGTTACCTTGCCAGGTCGAAGGCCTTTGAGGCTGAAGGCGCCATCGCTTCCGACTCGGGAAGCCGAAGGCGTCATTAGAGACGCAGCCGCGTTTTCATTCGCTTCATTCGGCGAAGGGGGACTGGAATACGCCATGAGCATTGTCTGCGACAGGCTTGATTTCGCAGACTGATCGGCGTCTTCGATTACGGCGACGCCGCTGATCGTCGCGCCGCTTTTCGCTCGCATCTCAACTCCGGCCACATCGCCGCCGTGAATCTCGAACTTCGCCCCGTCACTGTAATAAGTACCGCCGCCCGTCAGAAAAGATTCGTAATCGGCGAGGTTCAACTGGTACTGCCCCGGAGCGAGACCTGCGAACCGGAAATTGCCTTGCTCATCAGTCTTGAGGTTTCCGCCGAATCCGCCAAACCCTACGCCATCAATCGCCGCGCCATCGTCGGCTTTGACCTTGATACACATCACGCCGACGCCTGCGACGGGCTTGCCCGTTTCATCATCGACGACGCGGCCCAAGGCTTCATAAGTCTTTTTTACAGCGCCGAGCCTGATGTCCACGCCTGTGACTTCGCCGCCCGAGGTTACTTCGACGACTTTCGCCTGATTCTCATTGGCGGCGTCGGGGTGCCACGCGCGCGGGTGGTTGCCCCCGGCCCCTGTAAAAACGTCCGACTCTCCGCCCGAACTGACCAGATAGCGCCCCGCCCGCAGCCCAAATATTCGATAAACGCCGCGATCATCGGTTTGAGAACCTCCGAAGCCCATCATCATGTTCATCGGATTCCGAGATCCGGGCGCGACCGTCTTCCCCCCCTGTTCGTCCACAACTTGCAGACTGACGGCCCTTGCTATCAGCGGGCGTCCGTCCGCGTCGGTCACGCGTCCGGTGATGACGCCGCCGCGCACGAGCGCGAAATCGACGTTTCCCCGCGATTCGCCTTCGCCGAGCGCGAAAGACTCGATGAGTGACTCATTCGGCGACGGCTTCTCTCTAACGTGCCCCCCAAGCGACACTTTCGCCTCGTATTTGCCTTCGGGCAAATTTGCCACGCGGTAGCGCCCCTCGGCGTCGGTCAGGGCGCCGTGATCCTCTGCGGTCCCCGCCCCCGTCTGAGCTATTGAGAAGCCCTGGCTCTCAGGAGATGGTCTGTCCTTGACCTCAGTTACAACGACTTTGGCATTTACCGACGGTTTGCCGGCGACTGTCACACGCCCGCTGACCGAGGACGTTCGCGGGCGACTGTCTTGCTGCGGCGATTGCGCATTGGCGGCGGAAAAGATGAAGAGAGATGCTATCGAGAGGAGAATCTGGAATCGGGTGAATCGAAGCATATCGCCCTCCTTGAGGGTTGCCGAGTAGCGGGATCGGACCACCCGCTGAAGTTGTTGAACTACGTTATTTCAGAGCAGGCGGCGCATTGAAGCTTCAATGACCTCAGGCATTTTAGGAGCGCCATCAGAACGCCGCAAGAGAATGATACGCCGCATGCCATTAGTCGTGTTCCATTTCCATGTGACGTATCGCCCCTAAAAATTTCATACGGCGCCTGGCTGCTAAAAACGAGGTCTCGAATACTTCGAAGGGGAAATGCAACCACTTGACGCGTCCCTACGGGGCCAATAGAATCTCTCCCTTCTGTTTATACAGATCGCATCCCTTGAATCAGACATATCCAACTTTGCGACCCCTCGGAGGCTGACTTGATCGAAGTTGAGCATCTTGTAAAAAGCTACGGACAGGCTCGCGCCGTCAATGACATTTCATTTAAGGTAGAAAAAGGCGAAATCCTGGGCTTTCTCGGCCCCAACGGCGCGGGTAAAACCACAACAATGCGAATATTGACCGGCTATCTGCCGGCGACGGGAGGAACGGCTCGGGTCGCGGGCTTCGACGTCTTCGAACAGTCGATGGAAGTCCGCAAGCGCATCGGCTATCTGCCCGAAACGCCCCCGCTCTATCCCGACATGACCGTCAGCGCCTATCTGACGTTCGTGGCGCAAATAAAGGGCGTTCCGGCGGCGGAGATTCCGAACCGCGTCGCCGAGGCGATGGTTATGGCGACCGTCGCCGAACGCAAGGACGAATTGATCAAGCGGCTGTCGCGCGGTTACAAACAGCGTGTCGGCATCGCGCAGGCCATCGTCCATAACCCCGACGTGATCATCCTCGA
This sequence comes from Blastocatellia bacterium, assembly GCA_035275805.1. Lineage (GTDB taxonomy): Bacteria > Acidobacteriota > Blastocatellia > RBC074 > RBC074 > JAJVID01. The sequence goes on along the minus strand of DATEMG010000269.1, from coordinate 8,313 downwards.
CGAGCCGACAGTAGGACTCGACCCCAACCAAATCAAGGAAGTTCGCGGGCTGATCAAAAATCTGGCCGGACAGCACACGATCATTCTCTCGACGCACATCCTGCCCGAGGTCGAGATGACCTGCGACCGCGTGGTCATTATCAACAAGGGCCGCATCGTCGCCGTCGACACTACCCAGAATCTGACCATGCAACTCAAAGGCGGCGAGCGCGTGCGCCTTCAGGTCAGAGGCTCCGCCGAGAGTCTGCGCGACTCCGTCGGCTCTATCGAGGGGGTCAAAAGCGTCGAGGTCGAATCGGACGTGGACAATCTGGTCACCGCCGAGGTCGAGAGCGAAAGCGGCATGGATTTGCGGGCGCAGATCGCCTCGCGCCTCGTCACCAAGGGCTTCGACCTGCTGGAGATGCGCGCCGTCAATCTGAGCCTCGAAGACATCTTCATGCAACTGACGACCCAGGAGCAGCCTGAAGGAAAGATCGAGGCCAAGGACGAGGCAAAGGCCGAAGAGGAAGAAACAGAGGCCGTCGCCGAGACAGTCGCGTCATAGAATTGCGGATTGCGGATTGCGGATTGCGGATTGAAGAGGTTCTACAATTTGCTTCTCCGCGTTTTGCGATTTCAGATTACCGATTGCGGATCAAAAAATCCGCAATCCGCAATCCACGTTTCCCCACACTCAGGGAGAGTTTATGAGAGGAATTCTTGCAATCTACCGCCGCGAACTTAGCGGCTACTTCGTTTCGCCGATCGCATACATCGTGATCGGTTTTTTCCTGGCCGCGACCGGGCTGGTCTTCTCGCTGATCCTGAACGCCTATATGGAACAGGCGTTCAGGATGCAGATGCAGGCGCGGCAGGCGGGCATGCCACCCGACATGGACGTGCCGATGATGGTCATCCGGAGCTTCGTAGGTTTCATCGGCACTTATATCATGCCGCTGTTGATACCGATGATGACTATGGGCGTTTACGCCGAAGAGCGTAAGCGCGGCACGATGGAAATGCTCATGACTTCGCCCCTCTCCGAGTTCCAAATCGTGATCGGCAAATTCTCCGCCTCGCTCACCTTCTTTGCGGTGATGCTGGCGCCGACGCTGCTCTATTATCTGTTGGTGGGCCCATACAGCGAGCCGAGCTTGCCGTGGCGCATCGTCGGGGCTGGCTATTTGGGGCTGTTCCTGCTGGGCGCGGTGCTGATCGCGCTGGGGTCGTTCATATCGTCGCTGACCGAGAACCAGATCGTGGCGGGCGTGGTGACATTCATTGTCTTCCTGCTGATGTTGTTCTTAGACCTGACGATGCGCGGATCGGACTCGGCGCTAGCTGATGTCTTCAAGCACCTCTCGATCCTCCAGCACCATGAGACTTTCGCGCAGGGCGTGATCGACACATCGTCGATCATCTTCTATGTCTCGGCGACCACGATCGGCGTCTTCCTGACGCTGCGCAATCTGGACTCCATGCGCTGGAGAAGGGCATAAAATAAGCGGGAGTAGGGAATGGGGAGTGGGGAATGGGGATTGTGATTGATTCCCACTCCCCACTCCCCACTCCCCACTCCCTACTCCACATTCCCGGACAAACATATGAAAATCGATCGGCAAGAAATCTACCGGCTGGCCGGATTCATCGGGGTGGCGATGATTCTGGCAGGTCTTATTCAATACCTTGTTCTTGGCATCTTGGTCGGCGAGGGCTTCAGGGGTAAGCTGGCTCCGGCGCTGCTCATCATCGGAGCGGTTTTGGTCCTGGTCTCGGCCGTTTTCAATTTCCGCGCAATCCTCGGGTTTTTCGGCGGGCGACAAGGGAAGCTGGGCACGAACACCGTCGTACTGTCGGTGGCCGTTCTGGCGCTGGTGGTGATAGCCAACTACGCGGGCTATAAAAGCCACAAACGCTTCGACCTGACGGCCGAAGGCCTCTACTCGATCTCCGAGCAAACCAAGAAGGTGGTCGCCAACCTGCCCAAGGACGTGAAGGTGATCTACTTCAACAAGGAGGATAATCAGCAATTCTCCGACCTGATGAGTGAGTACAAGTACGCCGGCCCCCGCCTCACCTACGAGCGCGTCAACCCGAATCAGCGCCCGGAGATGGCGCGGCAGTACAAAGTGCAGCGGATGGGAGACATCGTCGTGTCCGCCGGCGACCGCAGCGAGATAATCAGCGACACCGCCGAGCAGGGCGTCACCAACGCCATCCTGAAAGTCACGCGCGACAGCCTGAAGACCATCTGCTTCCTGGAAGGTCACGGCGAGAAGGCGCTCTCCGACAAACAAGCCGAAGGGTTCTCGACCGTCGAACAACGGCTCAAGGACGAGAACTACCAGATCAAGACCGTGCTGCTGGTCAGAGAACAGCAGGTGCCCTCGGAGTGCGCGGCGCTCGTCGTCGCCGGCCCCAAGCAAGCCGTTACGCCGCCCGAAGTCGCGATGATCGGCAGGTACCTGGACGGAGGCGGTAAGGCGATGCTGATGCTTGACCCGGAGACCGACCCGCAGTTCGACGAACTGCTGAAGGGCTGGAACATCCAGTCCGCCGACAACATAGTCCTCGACGTCAGTGGCGTGGGCCAGATGATCGGCGCCGGCGCCCTGGCTCCGGTCGTCTTAGAATACGGCAGTCATACGATCACCAAAGATTTCGGGCGCTACATGAGCGTCTTCCCGAAGGCGCGAGCCATCAAGGTCACAAGCGGCACAGGCGGCGCCAACACCGCCAATACCACTCCACTGCTGACCACATCCGAGCAGAGCTATACTAAAGACAAGATCACGCCCGGAGTGAGTCCCGATTTCGTGGCGGGCAAGGACCAGAAAGGCCCGCTCACCCTCGGCGTGGCGGCCAACAAAGGCGTAGGTGAGAAAAAAGAGGCTCGCCTTGTGGTCATCGGGAACTCCGAATTCGCCGCGAACGGCATTTTCAAAAACCCAAGCTTTCGCAATGCGGACCTGTTCCTGAACTCGGTCAACTGGCTGGCGGAGGATGAAGACTTGATCTCAATCCGCCCCAAGTCCATCACCAACCGCTCGGTGACGATGACCGCTAGCCAGCAGCGCACCTTCTTTTTGTTGAGCGTGGCGTTCATGCCGCTCGCCGTCATCGGCTCGGGCATTTACATCTGGTTGAAACGAAGATGAAATAATGGTTGGCGGCAGGCGGTTGGCGAGCACCCGAGGTTCATAGCCAAGCGCCTGCCGCCAACCACCAACCACCGACTACTGAATAACTTATGAAACGAAGCACTCTAATTGTTCTTTTGATTGCCGCGGTCGCCGGCGTGGCCGTTTATTTCATCTATGGAAGGTCCGGCCAATCGACCGATGAAGCGACTGAAAAGACCCCGCCGGCCTTCAAGTTCAACCGCGAAGACATTACGAGCATTACGCTCCATCGCGGCGGCCAGGCGATTAACCTCCAAAACCTGAACAACAAGTGGGTGATCACGCAGCCTGTCAACGCCGCCGCCGACTTGGCGGCGGTGGACGTCATCATCGGCGATCTGATCAGCGCCCGCGTCGAAAGCGAATTTCCTCCGTCCGGAGGCGACCTGAAGCAGTACGGCCTCTCGGAGCCAGCGGTCAAGCTTGAAGTCAAACTCAAAAACGGCTCGACCCACCGCGTCGAACTTGGCGGGAGAGACCCGATTGGCCTGTCAGCCTACGCCAAAATCGACGGTTCGCAGAATGTGGCGCTCGTCCCGGCAGCTCTCTTGAACAATTCGGATAAATCGCTCAACGACCTGCGCGATCGCGTGGTGCTCGGCGCGACAGTGATCGAACTCAGTTCGGTCAAAATCGTCAACGAAGGCGGGGGCTACGAACTCGAGAAGAAGGAGTCCGAATGGAACATCAAAAGTCCAGTCAATGGGCCGGCGGATGAGAACACTGTCAGCAGCCTGCTCGCCGACATAACCGGCGCCAAGGCCGCGGAAGTCGTCAGCGAGAGCGTGGACGACCCGGCGAAATACGGACTCGACAAGCCCAAGATTTCGATCACCGCAAGGCTCAGCGCCGGCGGCGAGCGGACCGTCTCCATCGGCTCTAAAGTCGATGAGAACTACTACGCCAAAGTCTCCGACCAGCCACAACTTATCAAAGTAGACACGCTGTTCTACGAGAAACTCAATACGAAGCTCGTGTCGCTGCGTAGCAAACAGTTCGTCAAGCTCAACCGCGACGAACTGACGAAGGTCTACATCAAGAACTCCAACGTCACGCTGGTGGCCGAAAAGAAAGACGACAAGTGGAAGGTCACCGAGCCGGCGGACAAGAAGGACAAAGAGGCCTCGACGTTCAAGATTTTCACCCCGCTCGAGATCCAGGCCACAGAAGTGCTCGACAAGCCGTCGGGCGCTGTCGCGGCGAAGGTCGCCAAACCCGCCGTCGAAGTCCGACTGACCGACAAGAACGGCAAAACGACGATTCTCAAAATCTCCTCCGCCGACGGAGAAAACGTCTACGTGAAGGTTGAAGGACGGCCCGAAATTTACCGAGTCGAAAAATCGCTGCTCGACGGCCTGAACTTCAAAGCCGACGAAGCCGTGAACTAAGGCGACTTTTTGAAGTAAAAGGGAGTGGGGAGTGGGGTGTCGGAAGTGGGGACGGGAAAGCAATTTCCCTATCCCCACTCCCGACACCCCACTCCCTTTTTGCTGCCACTTTCAAAGCGCCTACAATTGACAATAGACTTGTCATTATGACAAGCTGCATGCCGTTGAACACCTGATGACAGATGGCGGCGAAAAAAAGAGAGCGCAGCGGGCGAGGGGAGTCGCATCGCCGGCCGAATCGCCCTTCGACTCGCTGATCAACGAGACGGTGTCGCTCTTCCACCGTCTGCGCGTCGTGGCCGACCAGATACACCACCGCGGAGAGACGACGGGCGCCCTGCGATCAATCCTGCGCGGCCTGTACAAAATGGGAGAGCAGACGGTCCCGCAAATGGCCCGCGCGCGCGCGGTTTCGCGTCAGCACGTCCAGGCGCTTGTCAACCAGCTGGTCGCCGAAGGCCTTGTCGAATTGACTCCGAATCCCGCTCACAAGCGATCGCCGCTGGCGCGCCTCACCACGCTCGGCAAAAAAACGGTTGACGCAATGAACCGCAATGAGGCCGGACTGCTCAGCAAGGCCGATCTGCGGGTGACTGATAAAGATCTGCGCCAGGCCGCTGAAACATTGCGAACGGTGCGCGCGTATTTCGAGAGTGAACGCTGGAAACGATTACTGAAAAACGCGCAGTGAAGGAGATGGTGATAGTGATGAACACTCGGATCGACGTCAATCATCCGCTGATACAACCCTCTTCTCCGACGAGATGCGGAGCTTCGAGCCTGATGTCGCAATTCGCCTGCCCGACGGGACTGCTGGGGCGCCTCGCCGGACGACTGATGGCGATCAAGAACTCCGAGATGAACGCATTCGCCGTTGAAATGCTCGACATCCAACCGGATGATCAGGTTTTGGAGGTCGGCTTCGGCCACGGTAGAACGGTTCGAATGATCGCCGAGCGCGCCAAAGCCGGTTTCGTGGCGGGCATCGATCTTTCGGATGTTATGGTTCGTCAGGCGGCGAAATACAACCTCGACCTGATCGTCGCGGGCCGCGTCGAGCTTTGCCAGGGTTCGGTCGCCGATCTGCCTTATGAGTGCGGACGGTTTACGAGGGCTCTGGCGGTAAACAACTATCAGTTCTGGCCGAACGCGGAACTCAACCTGGTCGGGATGCGCCGCGTCATGCGCGAAGGCGGACTGCTGGTTCTGTGCCTACGCATGCATTCTACGAGCCGCTTCGCGCTCGCGCCGGGCTTCACCGAAGACGAGGTCGCGGAGGTCGCGGGGCTGGTGCGCTGGGTAGGATTCCGCGACATAAGAATCGTGAAGCGGAAGATCGGGCGTGAGGTTTCTTGCGTGATCGCCAGGCGGTGAAGATAGGGGATGGAAGATGGAAGATGGAGGATAGAGGATAGAGGATAGAGGATAGAGGATAGAAGATCGCCATTCTCTATCCTCCATCTTCCATCCTCCATCCTCCACCTTCTATCCTCGCCCCGCGCATGAGCCAACGGCGGCTGCGAGCGTCCGAGCAAAACCTTTACGCCGTTCGACAAAGACAGAATCCAATCCTAACCACGCCGCCATCGTCCACAACTCGGCGGCCAACGCGTCTGCGACCTCGCCGGGATTTGTCCCGGCCTCGACATATGCCGCCAGCGCGATCAGCCGGCGCATGGCGCGGTCGGCCTTGAGATCGACACGGGCGACCAGACGCTCGCCGAGCAGGAAAGGCAGCACGTAATAACCCCAGCGCCGCTTCTCCTGTGGCGTGAATATCTCGATGCGGTAATCGAAGCCGAAGAGTCGCGCCGCGCGAGGGCGATGCCAGACCACCGGATCAAACGGAGACAGCAGCGCCGATGCCTCTATCCGTTTCGCGACGCGCGCCTCCGGATGAAGATAAGCCGGCTCTCGCCATCCCTCCACCCGCGCCTCGCGCAATTTCCCCGCTTCAACCAGTTCGGCAATGCGATGGCGAGCCTCACGAATCGGCATGCGGTAATAGTCAGCCAGATCACTGGCCGTGCCGACCCCATGCGAACGCGCGGCCAGGCGGATCAACTCGCGCTGCCCCTCCTCGCGTCCGACATTGCGACCGTGATGCTCCGCCGGGATCACGCGCTCCGACAGATCGTACACACGCGTGAAGTTTGGCAGGCGCTCAACCACGGCAAGCCGGCCAAAGCCAAAGTGGGCTTCGAGCGTCTGACTTTTGAGATTCATGCCCCAGCCCCACTTGTCGCTCACACGGCGCGGCGCCCCATCAGGCTCCGGAAGGTCTTCCGCGCTCAGAGGCCCTCGCGCGCGAATCTCTTCCAGGGCCCAGGCGGCGTAGCTCGATTGCTGCGCCAAGAACTTCTCGAACCCCCACGGACGCACGCGGTGGGCCTCCATTCGATGGCGGAGCAGCGGCCAACTCTCCACCGGCAGAATGGATCTCTCGTGCGCCCATTGCTCGGTGAATTCGCGCCGCCGGTAGACCAGATCATCGAAGAGAGATTTTTCGTACGGGCCGAGCCTCGAAAAGAGAACCTGATAGTGCGCCGGCGTGAGGACGTTGACGTAATCGATCTGCACAAGGCCGAGCCGTCTTATCGCAACCCGAATGTGGCTCGCATTAACCTTTCCGTTCGGCCGCGGGCGGTCAAATCCCTGGCTGGTGAGCGCGATTCGCCGCGCCTCGCTAAGTGTGAGATTTTCTTGGGACATCTACTCAAACCTAGTCCTCGCCGCAGCCTCCAGAAACTTCGCCACTTGGTCAGCAGACATCGCCGGCGTCTCTTTTCTGCCGCCCCACGCCTTAGGGATCTTCACACCCATATCCGGTAGTGTTCAAACGACGACTCGGCGACGCTGAGTTTTTGCGCGTTCAGCCACTCATCAAGAAAGCTTCCAAACGTATCCGCGTTGGCCTTGACCGGCTCCCCGGCCAAATGGCGGCGCTTAACTTCGCGTATGCGTTCGTCGGCCTGTCCGGCCGTGCCGTGGAATGTCTCGTTGTGGTAATGACGCTTACCTGCCGCGTCTTTTCCAAGAAATACGCGAATACGGTATTTCTTGCCCGCGATCACGGTCTCGCGCTGGCCGAAACTGCGGCGCTCAGGTTTCTTTTTGTCGGGTTTCTCGTCGGTCATTACTTCCATCTTCTCTTGTCCAGGAGCTAGATAAGCGCCCCGACTACAGCGAGAAAGCCGGCGGCGTAGAACCCCAGGAGCAAAAAGGTTGTGTGACTCATTTCGCGCTTCCCTCCTTCGCGCCACGCTCCAGGAACTGGCCTACGCGCTGAGGCTCGGGATTGGCGGTCATTTTTTGCTTCTGCAAAAGTTTCTTGCACATCCAAATGACCGCTAGGACGGACACCAAGAGCGCACAGATCACGCCAATAAAGGCCAACAGCAATAGCAGTCTGACTATAAAGCTCATTATTTCGCGCTTCCCTTCTTCTTCGTGGCCTACTTCGCCATGAATACCTTGTCCTACTGCGGACAGTTCTTAGCCTTCCTGTATCCAGCCGCCTGCGCTTCGGCCTCAGTCTTGAACGGTACGCGGTTGCGCTCTGAAACCTTGCTGTAATCGGGACAGTTGGACATGTGGTAAATCTTGCTGCTGCGGTTGCCGATAATCGGCCCGGTCGCCGTCGCCGTCGTCGGCTTCACACCTGACGCTTTCGTAGTTTTGCCGCGCCTGAAATCCCACGGCGGAACCGGCGAGGCATCGGTCCACAGCTTCCGCTTCTTTTGACGCGCTCGCGTTTCGGA
>DATEMG010000268.1:0-9721 GCA_035275805.1 Blastocatellia bacterium | reverse complement strand
AGCGCCACCGCGAGCCCGATCACGATCGCGACGGCCATCCCCAAGACCGAGATCAACAACGTCATCGGCGCGCCGATGAGCAACAGCGGCGGCAGATAACTTTTGTAACGCTCCAGCCTCTCGCGCCACGTCAGTTTCTTCGTGATGTTCTGCGTGAATTCCTCGTAGACCTGCCCCGGTTGCGAGGCCGAAGAAATCTTGGCGAAGAGCTGCTCCGTCTCGCCATTCCAGATGCCCCATTTCTCGTATATGCCCCGCAACTCGCCCGATTTGATCAACGCCAGGAGCGCGTCATTGACCTGTTTGAGCAACTCCGTGTCTTCCTTGCGCGCGGCGATGCCGTATTCCATCCGCTCTATGCTCCCGCCTACGAACTTCAGCTTCGGATTCGGCTTGCTGTAATAGACGGCGATAGGCCAATCCATCAACACCGCCTGCAAACGTCCCAGCGCCAGGTCGTCGTAGGCGTTGTTCTGATTCTCGTAGGACCTGATCTCGATCCCGCCCTCGCGTTCGAGGATGCGTTGCGCGAGCGAGGCCTTCAGCGTGCCGACGACCTTGCCCTTCAGATCGGCCAACGAATTGATCGAATTCTCGCCTACGCGTACGCTGAGCTGTTCGCCGCAGGCGTAATACGGGATCGAGAAATTGACCTGCTCTTTGCGGTCGTCTGTGATCTCGATTCCGTTGACTGCCAGGTCGTAATTTCCGCGCTGCAATCCCGGTATCAAACCGTCCCACTGGTTCTGCACGAAGACCGATTTCCGGTTTAGCTGTTTGCCGACCGCGTTCATCAAATCTATCTCGAAGCCGATGATCTCGCGCGGATTCTTGGGATTCGGCAACAGGTACGGCGCCCCGCCTTCCGCGTCTCCGCCCCAGCGGAGTTGTTGACCGCCGCTCTGAGCATTGGCGGTCAAGGCCGAACAAAGCAGCGCAAAAAACAGAAGAGAGTTTCGCAGTAGCCCGATTTTGAGTCTTGCCATGACCCGGATCTTTTCATGCGCCGCGCATCCGGTTTTCAGTCTGCGGAGCAGGCGGGGGCATAGAGACTTGTCATTACCCACATTTTGACGCGTTCTTAGCCCGCGGATGCGGGCGGCGGAATAAAGCCTGGGGTGGAGCGTTAGCGGAACCCCAGGAATACAGCGTAATCGCACATCAAGCCCGCGAAGCGGGCGGCAGCTTTTCGTTATTCGCCATTTCATGGTTATTGAGATTGCGCCAATGGCTGACGCCCACTTCGCGGGCTTGTGCGATAAACCCCGGTCATACCTGGGGTTCCGCTGCGCTCCACCCCAGGCTCTACTCTGACGCCCGCTATCGCGGGCTGATGTTTCAATCATCACAGATACCTTTGCAGGAAAGTTCGCGTGCGTTCGTCGCGCGGCGAGCTGAAGATCACATCCGGCGAACCGCTTTCGATCAACTCGCCGTCCGCGAGCATCAGGATTTTGTCGGCCACTTCTCGGGCGAATCTCATTTCATGAGTCACGACGACCTGAGTCATTCCCTCGTCGTCGAGTTTTCGCATTATGTTCAAAACCTCTCCGACCAGGCTCGGATCGAGCGCCGAGGTCGGCTCGTCGTAAAGCATCACCTTCGGCTCCATCGCCAGCGCCCTTGCAATCGCCGCGCGCTGCTGCTGGCCCCCAGACAACTGCGAAGGGTAATAATCGAGCCGGTCGCTCAAGCCCACTTTCGCCAGCAATTCGCGGGCATTGGATTCCGCCGTCCGGCGATCGATCTTCTTAACCACTATCGGCGCGAGCGTCGCGTTTTCCAGCGCGGTCAAATGCGGAAAGAGGTTGAAGCTTTGAAAGACCATCCCAACCTCCTCGCGCAAACGCCGGAGCCGAGTGTTGAATTCGCGATGCGAAAGGCCGTTGTCCCGGTCCAGCGTGATCTCGCCGATGCGCACGCGCCCGCTGTCGAAAATCTCGAGTCCGTTCAGGCAGCGCAGCAGAGTCGATTTGCCGCAGCCCGACGGGCCGATGATGGCGGTCAGCTCGGACACTTCGACGTCGAAGCTTATGCCGCGCAGGGCAGGTGCGTCGCCGTAGCTTTTGCGAAGATTGTTTACTGAGATAAGGGGGATCATTGGCTCCGGTTTTCACGTATGGTGGTTGGGAAATCTCTATCTCCTGCCGCTAATTCACCCGCTTTCCGCGTCCCTGCCAATACTTCTCGCGCAGCAAATTCTTCTGAATCTTGCCCGTCGCCGTGCGTGGCAGCGTGTCAGCGAATCTCACCACTCTCGGGCATTTGAAGTGAGCCATGTTCGCGCGGCAGAACTCGATGAGCTCGCTTTCGGCGGCGGCCATGCCCGGTTTCAACACGACCACCGCGGCGACCGTCTCGCCCCACTGTTCGTGCGGGACCGCGATGCACGCCGCTTCGAGCACCGCCGGGTGTTTGTATAACATCCCTTCGACTTCGATCGAAGAGACGTTCTCGCCGCCGGAGATGATCAGGTCTTTCTTGCGGTCGACGATCTCGACCATTCCCTCGCGGTCGATCGTCGCCATGTCGCCGGTGTGGAACCAGCCGTCGACGATCACGGCGTCGGTGGCCTCGGGCTGGCGCCAGTAGCCAGACATCACCACGTTGCTGCGCGCGATGATTTCGCCGACGCTCTCGCCATCGGCCTCGACGTCTTTCCCGTCCTCGACGACGCGCAGATCGACGCCCAGCATCGCGTATCCCGTGCGCGTTTGAATCCGGTATTGCTCCTCTTTCGGCAGGCCACGCATGTGCGGTTTGACTTTCGAGACGGTCAAGAACGGCGAAGTCTCGGTCAGGCCGTACACCTGGATTATCCGCCACCCCAGCCGCTCCTGCATACCTTCGATCAACGCGCGCGGCGGCGCCGAGCCTGCGGTCGCCACGCGCACGCCCTCGCGCGGCAACGCGGCGAACTGCGCCTCGCTCAGGCCATGATTCAACGCCATGTTGATCATCGTCGGCGGCATGCAGGCGAACGACATCCGCTCGCGCGTGACCAGGTCGAAGAAACTCGCGGGCTCGTATTTCTTGACGATGACGTGCTTCGCGCCGACGCCAGTCACCGCGTAGGGCAGCCCCCATCCGTTACAATGGAACTGCGCCAGCGTATGCATATAGACGTCGTCGTGCGTCAGGCCGAATTCGATTATCGAATTGATGGCGTTAATGTAGATGTTGCGGTGAGTGGTCATCACGCCCTTCGGCTTTCCAGTCGTGCCGGAAGTGTAGAGGATCGTCGCGACGTCGTTTTCGTCGACGTCGGCGGGCTCGGGGGCGGTCGCGGGCGAGCCTTCGAGCAGAGCGTCGTAGCTCCGCCAGCCCGGCGGGATGTCCGCCTGGTTCGCGGCCACTATGAACTGCTCGACGCTCTCCAACCTGGGTCTGATCTCTTCAATCGCCGGCGCCAGCCAATCCTCGACGATTAATATCTTCGCCTCGGCGTGATTGAGGATGTATTCGAAATCGCCGGCGATGAGGCGAAAGTTGATCGGCATGTAAATGGCCCCAATCAGGGGCGAGCCGAAGAATCCGTCCATCATTCGGTGGTCGTTTTGCGAGATGATTGCGACGCGGTCGCCTTTTTTGACGCCCAGGCTTCGCATCAAATTCGCCCATCGATTCACCCTCTGTCCGAATTGATTGTAGGTCAGGCGCAGGTCGCCGGAGACTATCGCCTCGCAATCGCCATACACGGCCAAAGCGCGCTTGAGGAAATCGTATTCGTTGAGCGGAACTATCACGACAAAACCTCCTGAGTTGAGACGGCGCCGCGAGCGGTAGCGAGCGCGGCTTCATGCATTAGCCTACTGATGGAGTACTGATTGGACGGCGCGCAGCTTAGCATAAAGCCCGCCTTGCGAGAATTGCGACGGCGCCGCGCAAAACATCGCTTCCTCCCCGGCGTCCTTTTGAAATAAATTCCCTTCAGGCCATAACAAGGCTTTTTATTGACACGTCCGGGGGCGGTGTGTAAACTTACCGACCGGTAGGTCGTCCGCCGATATCGAAACGCGGCGGCGGCAAAATTCATTCGTCTTCCTTTATCAGAAAGTCCTCGGGCGTCGCCCGAGAGGTCATACAAAAGCAAAAGATCGCCACGCACGCTGGGGCTTGATCATCAGGCGATGCGAGCGCGATGGCGACGGGCCAATAAACAAAACGATCCAAACAGCCGCCAGCATAGGAGGATGACATATGAGGCGCCAACCACTTCGTGTTCTATTCACGCTCAGTATATTTTTGGCAATAACGATTTCAGCCTTCGGGCAAGCCGACGTTTCTTCGGCTACCGTCAAGGGGACCGTGACCGACCCGCAAGGGGCGACGGTGACGAACGCGGTCGTCACCGTCAAGGATCTCGGACAAGGCGCGATCCGCACAGCCACGACTGATTCCAACGGTGAGTTCCAGGTGCGGCTGGTGCGCCCCGGTCTCCACGATATTACGGTCGAGGCGTCGGGCTTCGCGCAATATCTGCTCAAGGGCATTCAGCTCACGGTCGGGCAGACCGCGACCTTCGACATCAATCTGCAAGTGGCGGGGGTCAAGACCGAGGTGGTGGTGACGACCTCGGCGCCGCTGGTCGAGATCGAGCGGACGCAACAGGCCAACACTATCGAGTCTCGCCAGATTGAGAATCTGTCCAATGTCGGACGCAACTTTCAGACCTATGTTTACACCTTGCCTGGCGTGTCGAGTTCGAACGCCCCGCGGGCTCAGCTCGCAGGACGCATTACGGGCTTCAATACCTCAGGATTCTCGATCGGCGGCAGCAACGGGCGTAACAACCTGATCACGGTGGACGGCGGCGAGAATGAGTATGGCTCCGGGAACATTCGCTTCGATATCAGCAACGAAGCGATCCAGGAATTCCAGGTCAACCGCAACTCCTTCACGGCGGAGTTCGGCTTCACGGCCGGCACGGCGGTCAACATCATTACCAAGAGTGGCACGAACCAATTCCATGGCAGCGCCTATCTCTTCTACCGCTCACAAAAGACCTCGGCGCGTGACCCCTTCGATTTCAATCCCACCGGAAAGAAATCCTACGCGCAGCAAGTTTTCCCTGGCTTCACGGCGGGCGGGCCCATCGTCAAAAACAAGCTCTTCTTCTTCACCAACTATGAACGACAGAAGAACGATGACACCCGTTTTCGCACTTACACCGGCAATTCGCTGCTGTGCCAACGCTGGGATGGCGAGAAGATTGATTGCCCGGCGCAGGATGCGCTTCTTGATCGGCTTGATGACGCAAAAAATCTGGACGGCTCACCTAATACAAACGTCCGGCGGATTTCCGCCAATCTGCGCAACGCGTTGACCACGAACGCGACGAACTTTCCGACGACCTTCAGAATCCTGCGGGAGAGTGAGGGCTCGTTCAATGGTTTCGCGCGTCTCAATAGCTGGAACACGCGGATGGATTACCAGATCGGGGCCCGAGACTCAATCAACGGGCGTTTCACGCTGACGCGGAATTTTACCGATGACATCGGTACTAGTAACGCCACATCCCCTTCCATTGGCTCCAGCCTGACCTACCGCGACTACTCGACCGTCGTCACCTGGACCCACAGTTTTGGGGGCAATCTGATCAATCAGATGCGCGGGCAATACTCGCCTAATAATTCGGCGGTGACCGCCCCGCCCGAACCGGCTCGCACGTCGACGCTCATCACCGGCCTCGCGGGGTTTGGCCGGGCCTTCGGCGCTCCCTATATTGTCAGTCAGGATCGCTACCAGTTCGAAGACAATTTGACCTACCTCCGGGGCGCTCACACATTCAAGTTCGGCGGGTCGTATCGACCGGTCCAGTACAATTTCCGGAATGATCTCTGGTTCGCCGGGGAATACAATTTCCAGTCCAACGCCGCCTACCCTACCACGCTGGCCGTGCCGGCGGCGGATCGACCCGCGTTTTTAGCCGCCGCAGGAGCCGCAGTTCCGCAACTGAACCCCCTACAAAACTTCAATCTCAATCTGCCGTTCCTCTACCGGCAAGGGTTCAATAATCCAAACTGGTTTGGCACGGGACATTACCTCGGAGGCTTTGCGCAGGATACGTGGAAGATTCATCCGCGCCTGACGCTCGACATCGGCGGCAGGATTGATTGGGACGGCGAGCCAAATCCGGTCCCGCGCCACACCTACTTCTCTCCGCGTGTCGGGTTCGCCTGGCAAATGACGGGTGATAACAAGACGGTGCTGCGCGGCGGCAGCGGGGTTTTCTATTCGCCGATCTATATCCAGATTCCCGGCTACACCAGTGTGTTGAACGGCAGCGGGCAGTTCATCAACCAGATTTCCAAGAGTCCACTAAACGGTGTGGCAACCCTCTATCAAAATGGCGTCAATGGAAACGCTGCGTGCGGCATCGCCCCGGGCACGTATCCTTTCGGCGTCCTGACCGAGGCCCAAATCAACTGTCTGGGAACCCCGACAGCGGCTGGGGCGCCAGGCCGCGTGCTCTTCGAATTGAACTCTGACTACAAGAACAACTACTCGATTCAATCCAACCTCGGTATTCAGCGCCAGATTACCAACAACCTCAGCATCGAGATCGCCTATCAGATGTACCACGGGCTTCACATTCAGCAACCGGTCGGGCTGAACTATTGTGAGGCTGGCACGCCAGGTTGTGCGGCGAACACGACCGCCTTGGTAACCTCGCTCTCGCAGCGCGACCCGCGCCTTGGCCCGCTCTTTCGCCCATGTGGCGCGGACACCAATTGCGGGCGGGTGAACGACGCGGGTATCACACAGTTCACCGATTACCAGTCGCGGGGCACATCGATCTATCACGGAATGACCGTTTCGTTGACTCGGCGCTTCAGCAATTACGTCTACTTCCAGGGCAACTACACCTTCAGCAAGGCGATTGACGATCAGACCGATTTCAACTCGGCCTTTGCGCCGCCCTTCCCGACACGGCTCACGACGGAGCGGTCGTTGTCGACTTTCGACATCCGGCACAACTTCGTCTTCAGCGGCGTCTTCCAAAGCCCGTTCAAGAGCTGGGCGCTGCGCGACATCTCGCTCAGTCCGAGCGTCTTCATCCGCAGCGGCATTCCATTCACGCTGCGGACGGGCGCCGACATCAATAATGATACTCGCGGCGGGACCGATCGCCTCTTCAACATCGGCCGCAACACGGGGTTGGGGCCGAACTATCGCAGCGTCAACCTGCGGCTCAGCAAATCTTTCCGCTTCAAGCAGGACGGGCCTATGCGGATGGATCTGACAGTCGACGCCGCGAACCTATTCAATCGCACGAACTTCGCCGCAGTGAACGAGATCCTCCCGGTCTCGGTCAGTCCTACCGGGATACTCACCTTCCCCAACACGCTCTCGGCGGCGGATTACACTGCCGGCACGGTGCGACTGACCGGGCGCAAGGATCGCGACTTCACGAAGGGCGACCCGCTCAGCTTCACCTCGGCGTTCAATCCGCGGCAGATTCTGTTCGGACTGAAGTTTGTTTATTGAAGTAACGGTTGTAACAGTACCGCGCGCGTAAGCAACGGTTGATCCTGCGCGCAACCGCTTGCTTACGCGCGCTGTACTTTATTTGGGTTTAGCGGAAAAATTCGGTTCGGCATTGACCTTTCCATCCGTTTCGTATATTCCGCATTCTTCCGATTTACTCGAAAGGACAAGACTGTAATGAGCGTTCAAACCATCAAGGGCGGTAGCTTCCTCTTCGAAGACCGCAAGGCTAGCGAAATCTTCACCCGCGAAGACATCAGCGAGGAGCAGCGGATGTTCGCCCGCGTCACCGAAGAGTTCATAACGAAAGAGGTGCTGCCGCGCGCCGAACAGATTTATTCGAAAGATTGGGCGCTGACGCGCGAGTTGCTCGTCAAGGCTGGGGAGCTAGATCTTCTGCGGATTGATATTCCCGAAGCCTACGGCGGACTCGGGCTGGACAAGGTCAGCTCGGCCTATGTCGGCGAACAGATCGCGTTGATGCCGTCGTTCGGCGCGAGCCTCGGCGCTCACACGACCATCGGCACGCTCCCCATAGTCTATTTCGGCACGCCGGAGCAGCGCGCTAAGTACCTGCCGAAGCTGGCCACGGGTGAATTGATCGCCGCCTACTGTCTGACCGAACCCGGCTCGGGCTCCGACGCGCTGGCCGCCAGGACCAGGGCGACGCTCAGCGAAGACGGCAAACACTACGTCCTGCGGGGGCAGAAGATGTGGATCACAAACGGCGGATTCGCCGATATCTACATCGTCTTCGCCAAGGTCGATGGGGAGAAGTTCACGGCCTTCATCGTCGAACGCGGCGAAGGGGTCACGCCCGGCCACGAAGAGAAGAAACTCGGCCTCGACGGAAGCTCGACGACGGCCGTGATGTTGGAAGACGCTCGCGTGCCCGTCGAAAACGTCCTGGGTGAGGTCGGCAAAGGCCATTTGGTCGCGTTCAACATCCTGAACCTGGGCCGGTTGAAACTGGGCAGCCGCAACATCGGCGGGGCGAAAATCAGTTTAAACAACGCTATAGCCTATTCGAAAGAGCGCCATCAGTTCGGCCGAGCGATCTCCAGTTTCGGCCTGGTCAAACGCAAGCTGGCCGAGATGGCGATCCGCTGTTACGTCGGCGACGCGATGGTCTGGCGCACGCTGGGGATGATCGACGCCGCGCTCGAAAACGTCGACGCCGCTGACCCGATGCAGGCTCTGAAGGCCATCGAACAATACGCCGTCGAATGCTCGGTCATCAAAGTCTGGACGAGCGAGGCCTTGAGTTACGTCGTCGACGAGACGGTTCAGGTCTACGGCGGCTACGGCTATTCAAAGGATTATCCGGCGGAGCGCGCCTACCGCGACGCGCGCATCACGCGGATTTACGAAGGAACCAACGAGATCAATCGGATGATCATCCCCACGAGATTGTTGAAGGGCGTGGCCAAAGAGAACCTGCCGAACGCCGAAGAGGCGGTCAGCGATATCCTCGATCGAACGGTGATCGACACGGGCGCCGAAGGGTTGAAATACGTCCGGGTCGCGCTGGCGCGAATGAAGGAAACAGCCCGACTGGCGCTGGCCGCGGCGCAACATAATTACGACGGCAAGCTGAGCGAGGAGCAGGAGGCCGTCGCGCTGGCCTCCGACATCGTCATCGAAGCCTACGCGGTCGAAAGCGCCCTGCTGCGCTCCGAGAAAATGGTCGCGAACAAAGGCGAAGAGTCGTGCAAAGCCGCGATTGACATGGCGCAAGTCTACGCGAGCGATGCCGCCGACCGGGCCGCCTTGAGCGCGCGCAACCTGGCCGCGACATTGACCAGGCCGGAAAAACTCTACGCGGCGTTTGAACGATTGGCGCCGCAATTCCCGATCAACACCGTTCAGGCGCGGCGCAAGGTCGCCGACGCGATGATCGAGGCCGGGCGCTATCTCTGGTAATGGGGGATGGGGCTATGAGTTGCAAGTCGAGATGAAGGAGGCGCAAAATAGCTCCGCCCTTTTGCAAGCATTATTACCAAAACTTGAATCGGGAGGTATTTGGCATGACTGCGTGCAAACTTCCACTCCTACTACTGCTTCTCATAGCTCCGCTCTCCTCGTTCGCTCGAAGCCAGATTCCGTACGATGTACCGAGTCGCGATTCCATCATGTACACAGAGGGCGCGCCGCGATACGGACCGCCGAAGAAACCGAAACTCTCCAAAGAAGCCAAAGCCGCCTTAGCTCCCCCGGACGATTTGAAACT
>DATEMG010000267.1:0-18468 GCA_035275805.1 Blastocatellia bacterium | reverse complement strand
GCATAAGTAGGGGAGTAGGGAATGGGGAGTGGGGAGTAGGGGGCAGGGAAACAACTTCTTTGACCTCATTCCTTATTCCCCACTCCTCACTCCTCATTCCCCCACAACCCGCACGGGAGCGATGAATTATGACGTCCCATCAATTGCTGGCTGAATGGTCGCAGTGGTTCTGGCCGGTCTTCGCAAATCACCTCTGGCAGGCGGCGCTCTTCGCGCTCGCCGTATGGATAGCCGCGCTCTGGCTGGGGCAGGCGAGGACGCGTCAAATTGTCTGGCTGATGGCTTTTGCGAAATTCCTTTTGCCGTCGGCGTTGTTGTTCATGCTGGCGCAGGGACTCGGCCTGGATCTTTCGTGGACTGCGCGGACCGAAATGACCGCCGCTCCGGACGCCGAAGTCCTGATTCTTATAGCGGAGCCAGTCGCGCTATCGGACGCCGGCGCGGGCCACAATGAGATCTATTGCGTTTTGATGACGCTGTGGCTCGTCGGAGTCGCGGTCTGTTTCACGCGCTGGGGATGGCGGCGACGGCGGTTTGCCGCGGTCGCGCTCGCGGGCGAGAAGGTCGAGGCCGGGCGCGTGGCCGAAATGCTCGCAGATTTGAAATCCCGCCTGAACGTGGGCCGCAGGGTCGGACTGGTTGTCTCTTCGAGTTTCGCGGAGCCAGTGGTGTGGCGCGCCTTGCGCCCTCTGATAGTCCTGCCGCGAGGCCTCGCCGAACAACTGAGCGACGGCGAGCTTGAATCGGTGTTGAAGCACGAGTTATTTCACGTCAAACGCCTCGACAACCTGTTCGGATCATTGCAAATGTTCTTCTGTTGTCTCTTCTGGTTTCATCCGCTCGTCTGGCTGATTGATCGAAAATTGATCGAAGAGCGCGAGTTGATGTGTGACGAGCGAGTCATTCTCTCCGGGGCCGCGCCCGACGCTTACGCGGCGAGTTTATGGAAAGTCGTTCAATTCGGATTCGGTTGGCCCGTCGAGGGCGTTTCGCGCGCCACGGGGTCTAACTTAAAAAGGAGGATTAAACTTATGTTGCATGCAAATCATCGGTCGAAATCTTCAACAGCGAGCCGCGCGCTTGTAGGAATAACGATTATTACATTGATCGCTCTCGCCGCGGCGATGGCGCTTTTCAGCCGCGACAGGTCTGCGGTCGCAGAGGCGACGAACGTTCAGGATCAAAATAAAAAAATCGCCGCGGCCACGCCGATGCAGTTCGAAAATCCGCCGGAAATTCCGCTCATCATCACCGAGGCGCGATTGTCCATCGGCGAAGCGCAGGCGATAACCTCGGATGGCGTCCGTCCCGACGGAGAAAGGGTGCGAGTGATGTACCAGGAAGGAGAGATGCGCGACGCCGAGATCCTGCTCAACCTGGCGAACCAGAGCGGTCGACGCATCACTGAGTTTGCCATTCATATTCAGAACGCGTCGTTTTGGCCGAAAATGAGCACGGAGATCATATCTGTCCGGCAGGCCAGCGCTGATGCGGCGCCTGGCGCCCAAGTAGCCATTGAACCGCAAGGAATCCTCGCTTTCAAAACCAAATTGCTGCTCAAGGAAAAAGAAGGCGACAGGAACTTAATGAACCACCTAAACGATTTCAAGGTCAAAATAGCCGGCGTCAAGTTCGATACCGAGAAAGATTGGGTGTGGTCTTCGGAAGCAAAGATAGATAGAGAGGGCGAAGCCAAAATAAGAGTAATCGCAGTCAATCCAAATGACGGTGTTCCAGGTGGAGTTCCGGGCGGAGTTCCAGGCGGAATACCAGGTCCGCAGAAGAAGAGGGGCGGGGTCCCAAGTGGAGTTCCGGGCGGAGTTGTCAATCCAAAGGATGAAGGCGATGCAATCCAACCGATGAGCGTTTCATTGCGTCCGACGATCCTGTACAGGGAGAAGGCGAAATATACGCGCGAAGCGCGAGACAACAAGATCTCAGGCACAGTTGTCCTCAGAGTCGTTTTCGGCGCCGACGGGCAGATCAGCAACATCAGTGTGATCCAAGGGCTGCCGCACGGCCTGACGCAAAACGCGATCGCGGCGGCGAACAAGATTCGCTTCGAGCCGGCCATTAGAGACGGCCGGCCAGTTAGCGTTCGCGGGAGCCTCGAATTTACCTTCAATCTTTACGACGGTCCGGTCGAGCAAATGAACAGTTCGCTGCGTCCGACGATCCTGTACCGGGAGAAGGCGCAGTACACGCAGGAAGCGAAAGATAATAAGGTCGAAGGCATGGTGGTTTTAAGCGTCGTCTTCGGCGCCGACAGTCAGATGGGCGAAATCAAAGTGATTAAGGGATTACCCCACGGGTTGACTCAGAAAGCCATCGAAGCGGCAAGTAAGATTCGCTTTGAGCCCGCCATGAAAAACGGCCAGCCGGTGAGCGTGCGCGGGATGCTCGAATACAGTTTCAGCCTATAAGGCGCCTGGCGCCGGCGTAGCCACCCCCGTTTCAAATTCGGGGCGTCGATCCTCGATTCAACCATCGGACAAAATAGGAGACGGAAACATCAGAGATGATGTTTCCGTCTCCTATTTTTTTGTCCCCTATCAGCTCTCGTCTCCCCGATCAGCAGATTATGTGAACAGGGGCAAACTGTACCGCGAACGGTACAGTTTGCCCCTATTTTCCGCATAGCGCTGGCGACTTTCCTGATGAACAGCGTCAGGCGCAGAGGAAGTGGTATAATCCGAGCGCCCCGCAATCGAAGTAGGAAGTCGTTTTATGATCAGAGAAAAAATCCCAGCGATCGGACGCATAGGCTCACTGCTGGTATTGATCGTCGCGATAGTCGTCATCGTGACGGCGTTTCTTCGCGCCCGCAGGCAGCCGCCGCCACCATCTATTGTAGAAGGGCCGCCGGTATTGGCTCCCAAAGTGGTCTCGATCATCGAGGGCTACAAATTCATCCAGACGGACCCGAAGACCGGGCGTGAGAAGCTGCGGATGCTGGCGGCGAAAGACACCGGGTACGATGACGGGCGGCACGAGCTTGAGAAGGTCGACCTGACGATTTTCAACATCGAGAAAGGCAAGAATTTTCGCATCCTCTCCGATCGCGGTGTTTATCCGCGCGACCAGAGCCAAGTCACGGTCTCAGGCAACGTCAAAGTGAGAAGCAGTGATGGCCTCGAGGTGAGGACGGAATTGGTCATTTACGAAAAGCCGAGCGAGATAGTCCGGACCGAAGTCCCTGTGCAGTTCAGCCACGGGGAGATCAGCGGCTCGTCGGTAGGGGCCGTTTTGCGCGCCAATGACCATGTCCTGACCCTGAACCAGAGCGCGCGCGTCATTAACGCCGACCCCGATCCGAACAAGAAGGACGCCCATCCGGTTGAGATCCGCGGCGACCGCGCGGAGTACGTCGAGAAAGACGGGACGGTGAAGTTCGAGGGCAACGTCAACATCACACAGGGCGAGCGGCAGGGACGCGCAGACCTGGCCACCGGCTTTGTCATTCCGAAGACGAAGAAGCTCGAACGCATAGAGGCGCGCGGTAACTCGAGGCTGGAATCGCGGGAGAAGGGCAAGGCTTCTGAGGCGCAATCGCGCGACATGGATTTCTTCTTCGACGAAGAGCGGCGGATGAAGAATTCCGCTGCTTTCGGCGACGCGCGCGTCCGCTCGCTCGAACCGGATTCGCCGCGCGAGATCACCGCTGAACGGATTGACATCCTCTACAAGCCGAACGAGAAGGGGAGCGTCATGCAATTGATCAACGCGCAGGGGCGGGCGGTGATGAGACTGGAGGCGATCTTGGGCTCGGCCAGGGAGGGCGACTGGTCGGAGCGAGTGGTCGAAGCCGACGCCCTGCAGGCCAATATCCGCGATGACGGCAAAAATCTGGCTCGCGCCGAAGCCGCCGGGAACGCCGTCCTGACCATCATGCCGAAGCGGATCACCCCTCGCTCCGAAAAAAAGACGCTGCGCGCGCCGAAGTTCGTCGCCGATTTCTTCGAGACCGGCAACGCGATCAAAACCTTCGTCGCCGAACCGAATCCCGTCGCCGAATTCGATCCGATGCAGCCTGAGGTCAAAGATAAAGATAAAGATAAAGACGCAACGGCCAAACGATCGAAGAGGATTCTGAGCGGAAAGAAGATGACCGCTAACTTCAGCCAGCAAACCCAGGACGTGAGCGATATGACCGTAGACGGCGACGCGAAATTCACCGAGGGCGAGCGCGTGGCCGTCGCCGCGCGCGGAGTCTACACGGCGTCGAATCAGATCGTGGCGATGCGCGGCAAGCCGCAGTTGTGGGACCCGACAATGCGCGCCAGCGCCGACGAGATAGACACCAACGTCGGCTCCAGCGAGAGCGAGTTGCGCGGGCGCGCGCGCACGACCTATTTCAATCGCGACTCAACCGGCGGGGCCGCGCCGTTCAAAAACAGGAAGCAGCCGGTGACGGTCGCCTCGGACCGTGCGCTGGTGAAGCATAACGAGGGGGCGGCGCGATACATCGGCGACGCGCGCGCGTGGCAGGGCGAGGATTTCGTCCGCGCCGAATACATTGAAATCGACAAGGGCGAGCGCACGATGACGGCATGGAACAACGCGCGTTCGACCTTCTATGATTTCGAGCGCGATGTCGAGAAGGGGCGCAAAGAGGTCGTGCCGGTCTTCGCTTCCTCCGACCGGATTATATACACCGACGCGAACCGCACCACCCATTACGAGGGCTCGGTCAAGATCCGCCAGGGCACGGACCAGATCGACTCGGCGATGGCCGACATATTAATGGATGAAGAGAACAAATTGATCTCCATGACCGCGACGAAAGACGTGGTGATGACCCAGCCCGCGCGCCGCGCTACCGGGGATCAGGTCGTTTACACCGCAGCGACCGACACCGCGATACTCACCGGAAACTTCGCCGTCGTCGAAGATCACGAGCGCGACGCGGTGACGAAAAGCCCAAAATTGACTTTGCATTTACGCGATGCTAGGATCGAAGCTAATGATGACAACAACGGTGGAAGCGGCGCAAAGAGGCGTGTGAGGACCACGCATCGAATCCAAAATTGAGTTGCGACGGCGTCAAAAAGAGCCGATCAGTGTCGAGCCGATATTCAAGCCTAGATGTTAAATCGAGAGATGGTGATTGGCTTAAGCTTGATTGATTGGCTTAAGCTTGATAAGGAAGTTGACGGAGGAGTTTCTTGATATGGCGCGAGACACCGCAACCGACGCGGCGCGCGTGGCCAAGTCGGCCAAGCCGGCCAAGTCGGCCAAGTCGGCCAAGTCGAGAGGATCGGCAGTGATGGTAAGCGAGGTTCTTGATCATCAGATCATAGGAGCCAAGCTCAACGGTCTAGAGAGAGGCTCAAAGCCGGATGGCGCGGCCTTGCGGGCCGATAGTTTGAAAAAATCCTATCGCCGCCGCTGCGTCGTCAACGACGTTTCCATCGAAGTCCGTCCCGGCGAGATCGTCGGGCTGCTCGGCCCAAACGGAGCGGGGAAGACCACAACATTTTACATGGTAGTTGGATTGGAAGAGCCGGATGAAGGATGCGTTTGGCTCGGTGAAAAGAGTATTACAAAGCTGCCACTCTATAAACGCGCGCGTCTTGGAATCAGCTATCTTCCTCAAGAATCTTCGGTCTTTCGCAAGCTCACCGTCGAGCAGAACATTCTGGCGATTCTCGAGACGCTCCCCCTGACTCGCGCCGAACGCCACGATCGGATGGAAGAGTTGATCGAAGAGTTCCGGCTGAGTCACGTGAGGAAGAATAAAGGTTACGCGCTGTCGGGCGGCGAGCGGCGACGGACGGAGATCGCGCGGATGTTGACCATCGAGCCGAAATATATTTTGCTCGACGAGCCGTTTGCGGGAATAGACCCGATTGCGATAGATGATATACAGCAGATTATCGCGCGGCTGCGATCACGCGGGATCGGTGTGTTGATTACGGATCACAACGTGCGCGAGGCGTTAGAGATTACAGATCGCGCCTATATTATCAGCGACGGCAAACTCTTTCGGTCGGGAACGCCGCAGGAATTGACCGGCGACGCGGAAGTTAGAAGGGTTTATCTGGGAGAAAAATTTAGAATGTAGTCAATAGGCATTAGTTACTGGTCATTTGTCATTGGCTGCCGGTCATTGGTCGTTTGATTGCATGCCTTCAGGGAGGCGCCGAATGGCCGATGACATGCGCCTAATGACAAAAGACCAATGACAAATGGCCAATGACTATTGACAGGACTTATGTCGTATAAACAACAACTCGTCATCAATCAATCGCAGCGACTGGTGTTGACGCCGCAATTGCGCCAACGCATAGAGATGTTGCAGATGACCAAGCTCGAATTGGGCGAGTTGGTTTCACAGCAACTTGCCGAGAACCCCGTGCTCGAAGAGTTGGCGCCTGACGAGGTGGCAGTCCCACCCGACGAAGGCAATATTGATTTCACCGAGACTCCGAGCGCAGCGCTCAACGGGTCGGGGGAACTGCCTGAAGCTACCATGAACGCCGCCGAGAGACTCGACGGCGCGGATCGGTCTTATTCAGCCAATGAGACGAGCGAGGCAAGCGATTTCGACGCCGGCTACGATGCGGGCGCGACTCTTTCGCCGGAAACCGTCCAGGCGGCGGTCGCGGGCGAGGCCCCACCTGAGGGCGTGCGGGATGACGCGCGGGAGCCCGAGATCGGCGAACGCGATTCGTTCGAAGAAATCGATTACGGCACTACCTTCGAAGAATACCTCGACCCCGGTTACCGCACGCGCGAGACAGAGGTCAAAGAGACGCCCTCATTCGAGCAGTTCCTGCGCTCAGAAGACAGTCTGGCGGATTACCTCAACTGGCAATTGCGCCTGACCATCACGTCGCCTGAGGTGGCCGCCGCCGCCGAAGCGATCATCGGCAACCTCAACGACGACGGCTACCTCGACTGCTCGCTCGAAGAGATAACGGCGCTTGGCCCCTGGTCGATTGAGACCGCCGGGAAGGCGCTGGAGGTCATACAACAACTAGACCCGACGGGCGTCGGCGCGCGCAACCTGCAGGAGTGCCTGCTGCTGCAGCTCGACTATCTGGGCTACGGCGACCGGCTGGCCGCGAAGATGATTCGCGAACATTTCGGCCAATTGCAGCAGCACAAGCTGCCCGACCTGGCCAAGGCGCTCGGCGTGAGCGTCGAGCAGGTGGCGCAGGAATTGAAGCTCATCCGCAGCCAACTCGAACCGCACCCAGGCCGCAAGTTCGCCCCGCGCGAGGCGCAATACATCGAACCCGAGGTCTATATTGAAAAGATCGACGAAGAATACGTAATACGTTTTAACGACGACGGGCTGCCGCAACTGCGCATCAACAGGCAGTATCGTCAGATGATGGAGAACAAAGAGACATCGAAAGAGACGCGCGATTACATCAAGGACCGGTTCCGTTCGGCCGTAGACCTGCTCAAGAACATTGAGCACCGCAAACAGACGATCTACAAGGTCTGTGAACGGATAGTCGAGCGCCAGCGCGACTTTCTCGACAAGGGCGTCGAACAACTGAAGCCGATGATGCTCAAAGACATCTCCGAAGACATCGGCATGCATCTTTCGACAGTTTCTCGCGTGGTCAACGGCAAGTACGCGCACACCCCACAGGGAGTGATCGAACTCCGCCGCTTCTTCACCGAGGGCATGGTCAACGACGAGGGCGAAGAGGTTTCGACCCGGATCATCAAATTGAGGATCAAGAAGATGATCGAGGCGGAAGACGCGCGCAACCCGTTGACCGACGACGAGATCGCCAAGACCCTCGCCAAGGAGGGTCAGAAGCTTTCCCGCCGGACTGTCGCCAAGTACCGCGACCAGATGAAAATTCCGGGATCGCGCGAACGGCGGCAGGTAGTCTCGTAGGGGGCAGACCCGCTTGGTCTGCTCGGCTGTTTGATAATCGATTCGCTCAACCAACCATAGTCCAAACTGCCATCTGGCAAGCGACCGCCCCGGTCGCCTCCCGACCGGGCATGAAAGAAAGGAGCATTGGGATGAAGATCGAATTCACAGGCCGCAATTTCTCTGTTTCTCCTGCCATCAGAAAACATGTCACACATCATCTTAGGAAGCTCGACACGATGCTCAACGGGGCGACCAGGGCGCACGTCGTCTTGAGCGTAGGCAAACATCACCGTCACCTGGCGGAGATAGTCGTCAATTGGCAAGATCATGCCTTGACCAGTAAATCCGACACGACGGACATGTATGTCTCGGCGGCGCAGGCCGTAGACCGTTTGCGGCGTCAGGCGCTCAAGGTCAAAGGGAAAATCATCACCAGCAAACATCGCTCCCTGTCAACGAGCGCGGTCGCGCCGAGTCCCTTGCCTCCGATCGAGCCCGAGAGGGACGACCCGCGTATCATCCGTTCGCGGCGCTATTCGGTAAAGCCGATGACCGCCGAAGAGGCGATGATGCAAGTCAGCGAGGCGGCCGAAAACTTCCTGGTCTTCCGGAACGCGGAGACTGATCGCATCGGCGTAATTTATAAACGCAAGGACGGGAATTACGGTCTGATCGAACCCTGAAGATAGACTGGGAGACGGAGCGACGGGGCGACTGGGCGAATTTCCTCTCCCTGTCGCCCCGTCGCCTCGTCGCCCCGTCCCGATGTTATGACCCCTCAACTCATCATCATCACAGGTCTAAGCGGCGCCGGGATGTCGTCGGCGATGAACGTCTTTGAAGACCTGGGGTATTTTTGCGTCGATAACTTGCCGTCTCAGTTGATTCCGAGCTTCGTACACCTGTTCGAGCGCAAGGAATCGGGCGTCATGCGCGCCGCGCTGGGGCTTAACATTCGCGAGGGAGGGTTTCTAGAAAGTTTTCCGCAAGTATATGCGCAGCTCCACGGCCGCGACGACATCGAAACGACGATCCTCTTCATGGAGGCGAGCGACGCCGTGTTGCAGCGCCGCTACAGCGAAACGCGGCGACCGCATCCGCTGGGCGCCGGACGCATAATCGAGGCGATCGGCGAGGAGCGCAGGAATCTCGAACCGATCCGCGCGTTGGCAGACATCGTAATTGACACCTCCGACCACACCGTTCACACATTGCGCGCGTGGCTGAGGAATCGTTTCGCGCCGGAAAACGCGGCGGGAAAAACCGAGATCACTGTCATCAGCTTCGGGTTCAAATACGGAGTTCCGCTGGACGCCGACCTGGTCTTCGACGTGCGTTTCCTGCCCAACCCGCATTTCGTACCCGAACTGAAAGACCTGTCGGGCAACGATCCGCCGGTCGTAGAATACCTGAATAAAAGCGAGGAGGCGCGCGAGACCGTTCGCCGATTCTGCGACATGCTCGATTTCCTGATGCCGCTCTACCAGCGCGAAGGCAAGAGTTACGTCACCGTCGCGGTCGGGTGTACCGGAGGCAGACATCGCTCGGTGGCAGTCGCGAACGAGATCGGTAAACATCTCAATCGCAGCGAGCAGCATGCGAGGGTGACTCATAGGGACGTGAAGAAGTGACTGGGGAGTGGGGAATGGGGGGTAGGGAGTGGGGAATAGATAAAGTAATTTCCTTGTCCCCATTCCCCATTCCCCACTCGCCACTCCCCACGAGAGGGATATGCCATTAATCGGAGGCGTGGTCGTTACGCATGGGAATTTAGCGACCGAGTTGGTCAGCGCGGCGGAAACGATCATCAACGAAGACATTCATCATATTACCGCCGTGACTATCGGCTGGCACGACGACGTCGAGATTGCCCGCGACGAGATAGGCAAGGCGATCGAGCGCGTCAACCAGGGCGCGGGCGTGCTGGTGTTAACTGACATGTTCGGAGGCACGCCGACCAATCTCGCCTGCACTTTCCTGGGCAGCGCGCCGATTGAGGTCGTGACCGGCGTCAATCTGCCCATGATTCTCAAACTGACCGACCAACAGCCGGATGAGACGCTGGACGTTATCGCGCGGCGCGTCAGAGACCAGGGACAAAAAACAATCTATCTTGCGAGTGAGGTGCTTACACCGAGGTAGTGGGGAGTAGGGAGTGGGGAGTGGGGAATGGGGAATAGGAGATAGCGCCTTTTTCCCCACTCCCCACTCCCTACTCCCCACTCTCCGCTGACTCAAATGCGACGAATCACACTTAGCATTACCAATCGTTTGGGGCTGCACGCGCGGGCGGCGGCCAAGCTGGTCAAGCTGGCGAATTCTTTCCGCTGCGACGTCATGCTGGCGCGCGTGGAGCCGGGCGCCGACAGGCCGGCGCCCGGGCCGGTAGACGCGAAGAACATCTTCGGAATCCTGCTACTTGCCGCGTCACGGGGAGCCGTGATTGAAGTGACCACCGAAGGCGCGGACGAAGTCGAGGCTATGGAAGCGGTTAGCAAGCTGATCGAAGACAAATTCGGCGAAGAGTAAGATGAGGGGCCCGTCTGGAACAATCTCCGAGCACAGATATGAAGGCATAGGCGCTTGTCAGGGCGTTGCGATCGGGCCTGCTTTTCTGGTCGACGACCCGCGGGGCCGGATCGTGCGGATGTTCATTCCGAAGCATCAGGTGGAAGCCGAGACCAAACGGTTCCGCGAAGCTGTCCGACTCGCCCAGCGCCAGGTGCGCAAGGCCATGGCGCGTTTCCGCGAGGCTTTCAGCTCCGACCGCGCCTACATCCTCGAAGCCCACTTGATGATGCTCAGGGACCGCAACCTTGGCCGCCAGATCGAGGACTGCATCCGTGACAACCGCGTCAACGCGGAATGGGCCGTGCGTGACACGGCGAACCACCTGCTGAGTAGATACGCGAAGATCACCGACGATTACCTGCGCGAGCGCGGCTCGGACGTAGCCGACGTCGCCCATCGCCTGGTCAAGATACTTTCCGGCGCCGAGGCGCGCGACTTGAGCGAGTTGGCTGAAAATTCGATCATCGTGGCCGACGATCTTCTGCCCTCAGTCGCCGCGGACCTTGACCCGCGCCGCGTGCTTGGCTTCGTCACCGCCGCGGGCGGGTGGGCGTCGCACACTTCGATCATCGCGCGCAGCGTCAACATCCCTGCCGTAGTCGGGGTGCGCAACGTGACGGGGCGCGTCCGCTCGGGCGAAACCGTTATCATTGACGGCACTACGGGCGCGATCATCGTCAATCCGCTGCCCGAGACGCTGCGTTTTTACGTTGAACTCCGCGAACGTCAGCAGGAACAGCAACTCCATTACATCGAGGAGCGCGACCTGCCTGCGGTCACGCGCGACGGGCGCGAAGTCAAATTGCGCGCGAACATCGAACTGATCGAGGAGATCGAGACGCTACAGCGTTTCAACGCCGCCGGCATAGGGCTTTACCGCTCGGAGTTCCTCTATTCTCAAGCCGCCTCAGGCCTGCCGGCCGAAAACGAACAATACGAGGCCTATAAATGTCTGGCCAACGCCTGCGGCGAGAGCGGCGCGGTCATCCGCACCTTCGACCTGGGCGGCGATAAACTGCGCCTGGAAGGATTCAAACCCGAACGCAATCCCGCGCTGGGGCTTCGCGCGATCAGGCTGTCGCTGGCCGTAGACAGCGTTTTCAGGACTCAGGTGCGGGCCATTCTGCGCGCAGGACTGCACCCGGACGGCAGGTCGCGGTTGAAGATACTGCTGCCTTTCGTCTCGAATCTCGATGAGGTGCGCCGCGCCAAAGAGATCATCGCCGAAGTCGAAAGGGACCTGCGCGCCGAAAAAGTTGAGCACGCAGAAGACGTCGAGATAGGCGTGATGGTCGAGACGCCTGCCGCGGTGATCATGGCCGAATCGCTGGCGCGTGAGGCCGATTTCTTCAGCCTCGGCACCAACGACCTGACACAGAGCCTGCTGGCCGTGGACCGCGGCAACGAGAACGTGGACAAAATGTTCGACCCGATGCACCCCGCCGTCTTGCGCGCGATCAAATACGTGGCCGATTCAGCCAGGAAGATCAACATACCGATGAACGTCTGCGGCGAGATGGCGTCGAACCCGGCTCAGGTGATCATGCTTCTGGGTTTGGGTCTTGCCGACCTGAGCATGACGCCGAGCGCGATCCCGGCCATTCGCCGCCTCGTTCGCTCGATCCGCCTGGAAGACGCCGAAAAGCTCGCCACACACGCTCTCTCCCTCGAAACGCCCGCCGACACGCACCGTTACGTCCAAACGCATTTGAGCGAACTGGGATCGCAGTTCTTCGCCACAGCGCATTTCAGTTGAATCTCGTCGCGACGAATCGAATCAG
Organism: Blastocatellia bacterium; assembly: GCA_035275805.1. Lineage (GTDB taxonomy): Bacteria > Acidobacteriota > Blastocatellia > RBC074 > RBC074 > JAJVID01. Next base: position 6,273 of record DATEMG010000267.1, on the reverse strand, counting down.
AGCTTCTTCCATGCCGCTTCATAAATTCGTCGCTCGGCGTCCCGCGCTCTGTCGCCGATGTCAAGGAACGAGAAGCCGACGTCCGGACCGTGGTAGCTGCTGATGTCTATCCCGCGCGCCCCTTGCTTTCCGGCTTGAAAAGTGTGGATGTTGTCGCGGAACGCCGAAAGCGTATTGAGTCTGCCGGGCGCGATGATTTCGTTGTGTGTTTCGCGTACCTGGAATGCCTGTTTCGAGGAGAAATCCGGGGCGTCGCCGACGATCTCGAAATTGCGGATGCGCGCTTCGCCTTCGAGGCCCAGCGTACATACGCTGGCGTTCGGATGGCAGTGCGGCGGCAGGACCGCGCCGGGTTCCAGGCGCCACTCGACGATGAAAAATGGTTTGCCACGGAAGCTTACGCCGAAACTCACGGGAGGATCGAGCGTCCCATAGCGTCCCAATTTGGCCCGCGGCGCCTCATTCAAACGGAGACGCGCGCTCATCGAAGCCAGCCAATATAGATAGGCTTCCTGGCCGCTTTTTGACGAGTCGCGGTGTAACTCTTCGGCGACCGGGACGCATTGCTTGAGGAAGTCATCCCAGCCGAGATCCATCGCGGTTTGGTTTTTGTCGGCGATTGTCTTATTCGAATCAATTTGGCTCATACCTCCCGCCGCTATTCGCGGCGCCCGGCCAAAGATCGCCGCGCCAGTCAATGCCGATAGCCAGATCAGTCGTCGGCGCGTGATCGTCACGTTTGAAGCCGGCCCTTTTTCGGCCAGCCCGGGATCGGGAGTGAGTTTATTCATAGGCGGGGTCACGCCCGCCTCGTCAGTCATCCAGGTCATATCATTCCTCCTCATTCATCTTGGTGAATCGAGCATGCGCTTCGGTCGGTTTTCAATCGTATATACGGGTTAATGGAACGCGGATAACGCGGACGGGCGCGGATCATCGCTGATAAAACCAGAGAAGGATCGGCGTCAATCCGCAGTATCCGCGTCATCCGCGTTCCATTAACCCGTATACCGGCGTGAAAACCGATATAGACAAAGCGATTCATTTACGCGCATAACCTTAGTCGCCGGGGGCCTCCGAATCCAATGGATGGCGGATGAGTTTTGGATGAGTTTTAAATGAGTGGCGCATATAATCGCGGTATGCGAGCGAACGCTTCCGAAAAAGCTGTGATCCGCTTCGATATCTTCGAACTGGAACTCAAGAGCGGCGAGTTGCGCCGTGACGGCGCGCTCATCAAATTGCAGCCACAGCCGTTCAGGGCGCTCGCCTTTCTAGCCGATCGATCTGGTCAGGTCGTGACGCGCGGGGAGATTCAACGGGAAATTTGGGGCGATGAAACTTTCGTGGATTACGAGCAGGGGGTGAACTTCTGCATCAAGCAAATCCGCGCCGCGCTCGGCGATGACGCGAAAGCGCCGCGTTTCATCGAGACGCTGCCGCGCCGCGGATATCGTTTCATCGCGCCGGTAGAGCGGGATGAGGGGAATTTGTCGCGGGAAAATGATCTCGCAGTGGCGCCGGCGCCCGACATTATAATTCCGCCGCCTGAAGCCGTCCCTGATCCGGCGACAATCTCGGCGGCGGTCTCCTCCACTCAAACTCGAACGAGAGTTTTCCTGGTCGCCGCGCTCGCTGTGGCCATGACGTTGGCGCTAGCGGGTTATGTCGTCTGGCAAGGCCGAGAGAAGAAAGCAGTTCCGCCAAAAGGGAAAATCATCATGGTCGTGCTGCCGTTCGAGAATTTGAGCGGTGATCCGGAGCAAGACTATTTCAGCGACGGCCTGACCGAGGAAATGATCACGCGCATCGGGCGGCTGCAGCCGCAACGCCTGGGCGTGATCGCGCGCACTTCGGCGATGGCCTTCAAAAAAGGCGGTAAAGACATCACGCGCATCGGCGGAGCGCTGGGCGCGGCCTACGTCCTCGAAGGCGGAGTGCGCCGCGAATCTGACCGCTTGCGAATCACGGCGCAACTCATCCAGGTGAGTGACCAGACTCACCTTTGGGCCGGAGCTTACGACCGACGCATTCACGACGCCCTGACAATTCAGAGCGAGGTGGCGGAGAGCATCGCACAGTCACTGGCGATCAAATTACTCTCCGGTCCGCAGCCGGCGCCGGCGCAAGCCCATATACCCAGGCCTGACTCTTACGACGCCTATCTCAGAGGCTGCTATCTCAGAAACAAGTGGACGCGAGATGATATGGAGAAGGCGATTGGGCGATTCGAGCAAGCCGTCGAAACAGACCCTGATTATGCGCTGGCCCATGCGGCGTTGGCCGAGGCCTTGCGTTATTTACAATTCTTCGGAGGCGCGCGGCCACAGGACGCGCGCGCGAAAGCAAAGAACGCGGCGCTAAAGGCCGTGGCGTTGGATGAGACGCTGGCGGAAGCGCGCGCGGCGTTGGCGTCGGTCAAGTTCTGGTATGACTGGGATTGGCAAGGGGCCGAACAGGAATTCAAGCGCGCGCTGGCGCTGAATCCGAGTCTGGCGAGCGCTCATCACGATTACGGCTGGCTGCTGATCGCGCGCGAGCGTTTCGATGAAGGGCTGGCCGAGGTCAAACGCGCGCAGGAATTGGATCCTCTTTCGCCGCAAGCCAACGTCGATGTCGGCTGGGCCTGCATCCGCGCGCGCCGTTACGATGAAGCGATTGCGCAAAGTCGGCGGACAATGGAATTAGAGCCGAACTTCGCCGAAGCCTGGGGCTGCCTGATGCGCGCTTATCAATATGCGGGTAGGTTCGCCGAAGCGATTGCCGAAGCGCAACGCATCATGACTCGTTCAGGCGCAAGCCAGGAAGAACTAGCCGCGCTCCATCGGGGCGATGCGGCATCGGGAATGAGGATCGTCGATCAATGGATGCTCAACCGTGCGAAAAAAGCGGCGGGGCGGGGTTACGTCAGCGATTATCATCTGGCTGCGCAGTACGCGGCGCTGGGAGAAAAAGAGCAGGCGTTCAAGTGGCTGGAGAAGGCTTACACAGACCGCGAGCCGATGACTGCCCTGCTCAATACTGATCCGGCATATGATCGTTTGCGCTCGGAACCGAGATTTGGCGATTTACTCCGGCGCATCCGAGTCGCGACACAGGCCGTCCGTCAACAATAATGCCGATTGCGACTGCCCCAGCCCGCTCTTCCCGTTTCGGCTTGAATTGACATCATTACTTGGCGCCACGATCAATCGGACTGATCGACTGGCCGTTCCGCTGGGCTGAATGAACGCGCCAGCGATCGTTGTCGCGCGCCGGGAAGTCTTCGCGGAAATGGCCGCCGCGGCTCTCTTCGCGCCACAGCGCGGCCTCGGCCATCAATTTCGCCAGCGTCACGAAATTCCTGGTGCGCTCGTTGATGTTCTCTCCGGCCATCGCGGTGAGTTCTTCGATTGCGCTTCGCAAATCATCGGCGCGGCGGATGAGTCCTACCTTGCGCCACATAATCTCCTGTACACGGTTTTTGATCCGTGGGTCTAAACGCCATTCGGATAGATCGAATTCAACGGGGGCCGGCTCCGAGTGATGTAGCGAAACCAACTCGCTGAGTTCGAGCTTGGTCATCTGCAACATCTCGATGCGCTGGCGCAATTGGGGCGTCATTACCAGTCCCTGCTTTTGCCGCCGGAATGAATCTTCAATTGCGGCCGCGCCGGCGCGCGCGCCGAAGACCAGACCTTCGAGCAGCGAATTGCTGGCCAGCCGGTTCGCTCCATGCACGCCCGTGCAAGCGACCTCGCCTGCGGCGTATAAGCTCTTGAGCGTCGTGCGCCCGCGCGTGTCGGTCCTCACGCCGCCCATCAGGTAATGCGCCGCGGGACTCACCGGCAATTGATCCTTAGTCAAATCCAGCCCGTAGCGCAGACAGGTCTCGAAAATATTCGGGAATCGTTCTCGCAGGAAATCGGCTTTGAGATGCGTCAAATCAAGGAACATCCATCGCGCGCCCGTTCGCTCCATCTCGGCCACGATTGCGCGGGCGACGATGTCGCGCGGCGCCAGTTCGCCGCGGTCATCATACCTTATGGCGAAAGCCTCGCCCTGGTGATTGCGCAGTATCGCCCCCTCTCCGCGCAGCGCCTCGCTGAGCAGGAATCGCGGCGCGTCCTCGAGCGCCAGCGCGGTCGGATGAAACTGCATGAACTCCAGGTCGCACATCTCCGCGCCCGCAGCATAGGCCATCGCCATCCCGTCGCCCGTGGCGACGCTCGGATTTGTGGTCTGCGCGAAGATCTGTCCCGCGCCGCCGGTCGCCAGCACGACCGCGCGCGCGCGCAACTCCCGCCGCAAACTCTCGTTCGGGTCGATGAACCTGACGCCCGCGCAGCGCCCGTCTTCGACAATCAACCCGATGGTCGCGGCGTGCGCCACGAGCTGTATGTTGGATTGCTTTCTGGCGTGAGCGATCAGCGCCCGGACGATTTCGCGGCCTGTCGAATCGCCGTTCGCATGCAGGATGCGGCGGCGGGAATGCGCGGCCTCCTGGGTGAACTGAAGCGCCCCGCCTTCGCGGTCGAACCGCGCGCCCCATTCGATCAGCTCGGTAATGTAGCGCGGCCCTTCTTCGACCAACACGCGAACGGCCTGCTCGTCGCACAGCCCCGCGCCGGCATTCAGAGTGTCCTCGAAATGGAGCGAGATTTCGTCGTCGTCGGACATCGCCACGGCGACGCCGCCCTGCGCGTATTCGGTGTTCGATTCGTCCAGCCGGTCTTTGGTCAGAACGACGACGCGCCCGTCGCGGGCCAGTTCGATGGCGGCGCGAAGCCCCGCGACGCCGCTGCCGAGGACGATGTATTTGGGAGGTGAATCCATGTGTTTATTCGGGAGAAAGGTTTTGATAAATGGGACCCATAAGACCCAAAGCTCCCATAGGCCCCATTCACGCGTTTGCCTGATGCCGCGCCGCCAGTTGCCCGCACGCAGCCGCAATGTCCTGTCCGCGCGGCCGCCGGATGAACGCTGGCACGTCGCGTTCGACCAGTATCTTCTGAAAGCTCAGGATGCGCTCCATCGGCGACGCGCTGTACGGCAACTCGGGCGCGGGGTTGTGCGGGATCAGGTTGACTTTGGCCCGAACGCCGTTGAGCAGTTTGACAAGGCGCCGGGCGTCTTCGTCGGAATCATTGACGCCGTCGAGCATCACGTATTCGAAGGTCAGCCGCTCGCGTTCGCCGAGCGGGTACTCGCGGCAGGCTTTCATCAGATCGGCAAGGGTATATTTACGGTTGATCGGCATCAGTCGCGTTCGCTGCTCTTCGGTGGTGGCCGAGAGCGAGATCGCCAGTCGCGGGCGGACGGGCTCTTTGGCGAAGTCGTAAATGCGGGGGATGATGCCCGATGTCGAGACGGTGACGCGCTTAGGGCTGACGCCGAGCCCGTTCTCGTCGGCCAAAATCCTGATCGATCTCATCACCTCGTCGTAATTCAAAAAGGCCTCGCCCATTCCCATAAACACGAGGTTCACGCCGTGCGGCGGTTTGGCTCCTTCGCCGTAGACCTCGTTCAAGACGATGACGACCTGAGAGATGATCTCGCCCGCCGTCATGTCGCGTTTGACGCCCAGACGAGCGGTCATGCAGAAACCGCACCCGACGGCGCAACCCACCTGACAACTGAGGCAGATGGTGTCGCGGCGCTCTTCGGGCATAAACACGGCCTCGGCCTCACGGCCGTCGCCGAGCCTGAGCAGATAACGCCTGGTCCCGTCTGTGGAATAGAAAACATCGATGATTCGAGTCTCGGCGACACGCGCGACCGAGTTCAGCTTCTCACGCAAATCTTTTGACAACTCGGTCATCCGCGCGAGGTCGAGCGCGCGCCTGCCGTAGATCGCCCGGTAAATCTGTTTGCCTCGAAAACGGGCTTCGCCGATCCCCTGGACGAATTCCATCAATTCGTCTTCGGTTTTTCCAAGCAACGTCGTCATATCGAACCTATTGTACCATCGCGCCGAGATGTCTCGAATACGTTCATTTAGAGCAGATTGCAATTGCATGTATGGGAAGTCGGACTGGATCAGTACCGCGAGCGGTAGCGAGCGGGCTTCAGGCTAAGCCGCGCTCGCTACCGCTCGCGGTATTGATCCGTACTGTCATCTCAATAAGCCGTACATTGATCTGCAATCAGCTCTAATTGCGCGCGCCCAGGCACATCGCTTGCTCCACCGAACTGCGCGGATTTCTTCGTATGGCGCCTATTCTGAAGGAACTTATAAGACCTATAGGCCCTATAAGTTCCTTCAGAATAGGCGCTCCCAAGGATTATGAGGAA
>DATEMG010000266.1:0-4980 GCA_035275805.1 Blastocatellia bacterium | reverse complement strand
GATTACGGGATAACCGGTCACGCCGCCGTGCGGGGTTTTGAGCATTTTCCCCGTAAGCGGCGACCTAAATTCGCTGCCGTCCTTGTGGCAGCCGGTGCAGGCCACGTTCGCGACCAGCCGGGGCTTGAATTCGCGCCCGTTATGTTCGCTGTGACAGCTCACGCAAGTCAGCCCGACTTTCATGTGGATGTCGGACACGTTGGAATTAAACGCCGACGTCGTGTGGCAGCTCGCGCAGTTCTGATTCATCGGGGCCTGAGCCGCATGGCAGGTCGTGCAGGTGGAGTTGTTCGCGATTTTCGCGATATTCGGTTTGATCGAGAGGTCGCCACGGAAATGCGATGTCGAAAGCGGGCCCGGCGAATAGGCGTCCTTGAAAATGAACGTCGCGCCGACGGCGAGCACAGTCACGATGATCGCGCCCCACGAGAAGAGGGCGGTCGGCCAGGAGAATTGCAGGTCGCGCGTCGGATACCAGTTGAACTGCGCCTTGCCCAGACGCCGCTTAGCCTTCGGCTTGAGCGGCGAATCGGAGGCGAGTTTACCCGCCTCGCGCTTGCGCTTGTCCCAGAAGATCTTCAACGCCTGTTCGTCCAATGGGGTCAGCCGCCCGGTGAGTATCCCCGTCCCCGTCAACCGCCGCGTCCCTTTCGGCGTCACCTTATCGCGCTGGATCTGGGCTTGAACGTTCAAGCGCCCCATGCTGCGCGGGTCAAGCAGGACCGTTTTGCGCTGCTCCGCCGGCAAGATTATCTGGCTCGAGCTCGAAGCCTCGACCGGCAGCGGGTTGACCGTCATCTCGACTTCCAGCCGCAGGTCCTTGTCATCGTATTTCGGGTAGAGAAAGAACGGGCCGATCTGAATCAGATCACCGTCGGCCAGCGGGGTCTTTTCGATCTGCTCGCCGTTGAGCAGCGTCCCGTTGGCCTCCGAGAGATTGAAAATCCAGTAATCTCCTTCAATCTCCTTGATGCCCGCGTGCGTGCGCGAAACCGTGGGGTGGTTGAGCGCGAGGTCGTTGCCGATAAGGCGGCCCAGGGTCAATCCTTCACTCTCGATCACCACAGGATCGAGAGTGACGTCTTTGCGAACTACGATAAATTTGCTCATATTCGATTCAACAGCAAAAACAATCAGGCGTAGACAGGATGAACAGGATTTTTCAGGATTGGCCAAAGAATGGCTGGCGGCAAACCATTCTGAACATCCTGAAAAATCCTGTTCATCCTGTCTACGCTCCTTTTATTTTGCACACACGCTTATCTCGCCAAGAAGTAAATAACCTGAATGATGTGAACGATCATCAACGCCAGCATCAGCGACGTCAGGATGACGTGCGGGGCAAGCCACAATTTCAACGACTGGTGCAGGTAGATCAGCGCGTCCACGCGCCGCATGGTCACGGCCTTTTCGATCGCGCTGAAGAAATTCCCCTGTTCGTACGCGGAGAGGCTCTTGGCCGCGGGCTTCAAGGCGCTGCCGACAGCGCTGATCAACTGGTCCAGCGATTCGCGCCGGAGGTACTGGCGGAGCAAGAACCTCAGCGAGAGACAGCGTTTGAGCACCCGCTTCTTGAGGAGTTTCCGCGCCTCGGGCGAGGCGGCGGCCATCGTCGCGCCAAGTTCTTCCCTCAACTCTTCGCGGCGAGACAGCAGGTCATCGATCAGCAGCGGCTGGCCCTCGATCCGCGTCAACATCCGCGGCGCGACGTAATAAACCAGAATGCCGAAGAGTCCGGTCAGGATCACCAGGTCGAACGAGATCATCAGCGCCGTGGTCAGCGCCCCGCCTGATTGCACGCCGCCGTGCAGCAGGAGCACGCTCCCGCCGATCACCCCCAGGTAGCTGTGGCTCAGCAGCCAGTAGCGCAGCGGTCCCGCGCGGCGTTTGTATATCTGTTTGCGGACTGGATAGGCCATCACGCCTACGATGCCGACGAACCCGACGATGCCTGTCAGCCAGCGCATGTCGAACCAGGAGCCGAGGAGCGGCGTCTCCAAACCGTAATCTATCAACCCCAGAACCGTCAGCGCGATCGAGACCAGCGTTATAATGATCCCGAGAGCGTGCATAAAGCGTTTGCCGGCGTCCTTGTGCGAGGTGTGGCGGGCGATGGCCTGCGTCGGGCCTTTGAAGATCAGGCCCTCGATGTTTTTGATTTCGGCGAAGTAGGAGCCCGGGTCGACGCGCAGCAGCGCGCCCGTAGGACAACTCTCCTCGCAACTGTAGGCCTGGCGCTTGGCGCCTTTTGGATTGAGAGGCGTTCCGGCGCAAAGATTGCACTTCACCGCCAGCAAGTCATCGGTCTGTTCGACCGCCGGCGGCAAAGGCTCTGCCGCGAGCCGCAACAATCTCTTCAATTTCCCATTACTTCCATTCCCCTTGTTCCCCTCTCTCTCCTTACGCGGGATCATCGATATCGCCTCGTAGGGACATTGCGTGGCGCAATCGGCGCACCCGATGCAGGTCTTATAATCGATGTCCACCTGGCCGTCGGAGAAGCGGGCGATCGCGCCCGTCGGGCAGCCGGTCAGACATTCGGGGTCCTTGCAGTGCAGACAGACCGCAGGCGCGAGCAGACTCTGATAACTCGAATTCTTCTTGAGCTTGACTGGGCGGTTGACGTGAATGCCGCGCCGCACCAGCCGCGATTGCCCATGAATCTGGTGGCAGGCCATCGAGCAATTGCCGCAGCGCACGCACAAATCCATGTCCATGACCAGCAGGTTCGTGGCGTCCACAAGCCCGGTCTCGATCAACTCTTCCTGAGCCTTGGCGACCGGCGCCGGCTCGCGGCTCTGCAGCCAGGCTTTGGCCTCGGTCGGGACCGCCATGCCCGAAAATGCAAGAAGTAGCGTCTCGCGCAATTCGGGCTGCTGGCGCAGCTTCGAGATCGAGACCTCCAACACTTCCGACCTTTCCATCAGCGTGCAAGTGTATTCCCACTCGCCGTCGCGCGTGATCGCGTCGACGCCGAAGCAGTGCGACGGGCCGACGTAAGTCTCGACCGACTTTTTATTCCAGTTGCTAGTTACGCCTCTGCCGTTGCCGTCCTCGCCGCCGCTCTCGATGTTCATCAACTGGGTCTTGGGAGTCAGGCGCGCCCAGCCCGATTTCAGCACGTACAGCCTGTTGGCCAGCTCGCCCGCGCGGAAGAGCGCGTGGTTCTTGGCGTAGACGCGGAATTTCGAGATCGATTCGAGTTGGCCGATCGCCTCGCCGCTGAGGTCGGTGATCTTCGCGATCTCCTGGATCAGGTTCGAGCGCCCGTGTTTACGATAGGTCGCGTCGAGCGCCTGGCCGAAGGTCGGCAGCTTTCTGAGCAGGCGCAGCGCCGGGCGCTGAACCTCAAGCACCTGAACGGGCCGGTCTTTCGGCGCCCGGACCGTCGCGTTGCGCTGTGTCCCGGCCAGCACCGACATCTCGCCAAACTGCACGCCAGCCGGGATTTCGGCCACCTTCGACTGCCCCTGCGGGGCGCCCACGTAGACGTCGGCCCGGCCCGCGACGACGATGAAGAAGGCGTTCCCGCCCCATTCTCCTTCGCGGACAATATCTTCACCAGGCGCAAAAGTGAGCAGCCGCACGTAAGGCCCGACCTGCTTGCCACTGTAGTTGCGGCCGTAGACGATGACCTCGAGGTCGAGCTCGTATTCGTAATGTCCATCCCGTTTGGCCGTCAGGTCAGCGATCGCGCCGACGCTCTCGATGGCGGCCAAAACTTCTCGACGTTTTGTGTTCTCCTGTGGCATAGATCCTACCGGGAAGCGAATAATAATTTGAATGAGTACAGTGGGAACGATCGGCGACGATGGCGCACTTGCATTTTCAGAGACTCACGGCGTTTTAGTCAACCGATTAATCGGCCTCGCCAATTTAATTCTAGTTATAGATAATAGAGACAGATTCAGACTCATATCACTTGACAATTTTCCGAGGAGTCGTCCACGTCGCCACAGCGACAAGGCCTTGAAACAATTGAGAACGCGCCGCGTATCGCCGAATTTATTCGTCATTGCGCGGCTATTTTCGGAGCTGAACAAAATGAGACGTATCACCTTCTTTATGCTGACATTGCTCGCGCTGATCGCGGCCTCTTCGACCGCGCGGGCGCAAACGAAACTCGGTCCGAAGGACGGGGAAGGGCTGCCCGCGGCGGACCTCAATCGTATCAAACCCGGCGACTCCGCGCCAGATTTTACCCTCGAAGCTCAGGATGGCAAGCCGGTCACGCTCTCCGATTATCGCGGCAAGAAGACCGTCGTGCTCGTTTTCTACCGCGGCTACTGGTGAATCCACTGCGCGTCTCAGCTTGGAAAGCTGAAATCGCTGCTCGACGAAAGCTTGCGCGATCGAGTGGAGATCCTTGCGGTCAGCATTGACCCACATGACAAGGCGATTTTTCTCCGGGACAAGTTGAAAGACCAGCCCGGCTTCGATTTTCCGCTGCTTTCAGACGCCGGCCACCGCGTGATTGACCGTTACGGATTGTTCAACGATCAATCCAAACGCGGCTGGCCGCACCCCGCGACTTACGTAATCGACGGCGCCGGCGTCGTGCGCTGGAAATTCGTCGAAGTCAATTATAAGGCCCGTCCGTCGAATGAGGACGTGCTGGCCCAAGTCAAGAAGGCCGACGCCGATATCAAATAGGCTTGATCGTGGCGTAGCCCGAGGGACAGGAAAATGGGAGGCGGAAAAATATCCCTTCCGATGTGTCTCCTATTTTCTTGTCTCCTATTTCCCGCCTGCTAAGTGTGGTTTTAGCCCGCCGCGCGTCAACATATCTATAATTTCGGAGCCGCTAACTGATTTTCCGAACTAAGTCAGTCTATTTCAGGGTTTTTAAAACAGGCCTTGACAGTTTCCGCAGTCTGCTTGAGTTTTCAACCGTCGCTTGAAGTCACGACCTTGAAAAACTCCGGCATCGGAAATACAAGACTTATAGAACCCGGCCTCTCTCGCCCTGAAAATAGACAA
>DATEMG010000265.1:0-10526 GCA_035275805.1 Blastocatellia bacterium | reverse complement strand
CAAAGTATGAAAAAAGAGCTAGGCATCTTCATTCTTCTAGTCGTGCTTTGCGCGATCACCGCGATTATGAATCCGCGGTTTCTGGCGCCTGAGAATCTGCAGAACACGGCGCGACTGATCGGGGCCTACGGCTTGCTCGGCCTCGGCCTGGGCGCGGTGATCATCACCGGCGGCATCGATCTGTCGGTCGGCTCGGTTCTGGCGCTGCTCGGAGTGCTGCTGTCGATGGCGGTCAGGCAATGGGGCGTGCCGGGATTCGCGGCGGTGTTGTTGATCGTCGGCGCGGCGATGGGGCTGGGCTGGCTGCACGGGTTCCTGGTCGCGCGCGTTCGCATCCAGCCGTTCATCGTGACTTTATGCGGGCTGCTGTTCTATCGCGGCCTGGCGCGGTTCATCGCCGACGACGAGACGAAAGGCTTCGGAGACGCGGTCGGTTTGGAAAGGCTGCAGAGCCTGGCGACGGGGAACCTGCTGGGCGTGCCTATGCCCTTCGTGCTGCTCATCGCCGTCGCCGCGCTGATGTGGGTGTTGATCCATCGCTCGGTCTACGGACGTTATCTTTTCGCCGTCGGGAACAACGAAGACGCCGCGCGCTACTCCGGCATCAACTCAAAGCGGATGATCGCCAGCGCATATATCGTTTGCGCGGCGCTGGCCGGGATCGCGGCGATAATCTTCGCCTTCTACACCAACTCGGTTTCGCCTTCGTCGCATGGCAATTTTTTCGAGCTATACGGCATCGCGGCGGCGGTCCTCGGCGGATGCAGTTTACGGGGCGGCGAAGGTTCGATAGTCGGCATTCTGCTCGGCACGGCTCTGTTGCAGGTCTTACAAAACCTGGTCAACCTGCTTGGCATTCCCAGTTCATTGAATTTCGCGGTGATGGGCGCGGTGATCTTGATCGGCGTGCTGGCTGATCAATTGCTGAAACGGAAGAAGGGGAAGGCTTAGATATCGATAAGGCGTATCAATTCAAAACTCGCAGTAGAAAGTGAAACGAAGGTAGATGAAGTTTTCGAAGAAGATAAAGAAGAACGTCGCCGCGGAGCCGGAATCGCGGAAGTGGTTGTGGCTGCAACTCGGGGTCGGCGTTGTTATGACTGCTGTTGTTGCGACCCTGTACATATTCGACGCCATGGATAATCAAGCGGCGCCAGGCCCCGCGCCCGAAGGAATGGTCTGGATACCGGGCGGAACTTTCTGGATGGGCTGCGACACTTGCGTCATGCCGGACGCCGCGCCAGTCCATCAGGTCACCGTCGACGGCTTCTGGATGGACAAGACTGCGATCACCAACGCTCAGTTCGAGAAGTTCGTGAAGGCCACCGACTACAAGACCGTCGCTGAGCGCAACCCCGATCCGAAAGATTTTCCCGGCGCGCCTGCGGATAAACTGGTTCCGGGGTGCGCTGTGTTTACGCCGCCTTCCCACGAGGCGCCGCTCGATAACCCATACGCATGGTGGCAATACGTGCCGGGGGCGAACTGGAAAAATCCCGAAGGCCCTGGCAGTTCGATCAAGGGACGCGAAGATCATCCCGTAGTTCACATAGCGTGGGAGGACGCCGACGCTTATACAAAGTGGGCCGGCAAGCGCTTGCCGACCGAAGCCGAATTCGAATTTGCCGCGCGCGGGGGGCTGGACAGAAAACTTTATTCCTGGGGCGACGTCCTGAAGCCCGACGGCAAATGGATGGCGAACATCCATCAAGGAAACTTCCCGTCGAAGAACACCGCCGAAGATGGTTACAGCGCGACTTCGCCGGTCACCGCGTTTCCGCCGAATAACTTCGGGCTTTACGACATGGCAGGCAACGTCTGGCAATGGTGCTCGGACTGGTATCGGCCCGATTATTTCGAGAAGCTCGCGGCGCAGGGCGTCGTGAAAAACCCTAAGGGACCTGACAGCGGCTTCGATCCGCAAGAACCCGGCGTCCCGAAGCGAGTGCAGAAGAGCGGATCATTCCTCTGCAGCGATCAATACTGCGCGCGCTATCTGGTCGGCAGCCGCGGCAAAGGCGCGGCGGACAGCGGCGCCTCGAACGTCGGATTCCGCGCTGTCAAATAACCGACCGCCAAGACGCCGAGAGGGGAGTGGGGAATGGGGAGTGGGGAGTGGGAGGATGAGATGCTATGCTCCCATTCCCCATTCCCCACTCCCTATTCCCCACTCCCCATTCCCTCTTGGCGGTTCAATAAGAGGAGACCCGAATATGAAACGTCAGCTTTTCTTGATAGCAATCACATTGATTGTTGGAACGTGCTTTGGCTGGTTGGTGGCGGGACAGCAGTCGCAGATGAAGAAATGGCAGAAGGGCAAAGGCTGGGGATGGGTTTGGGGCAAGGACGATGAAGTCGGCGCGCTTAACGAATTGACCGACTCTTCGCGGCTGGCCGCGCTGCGGCTCGCCGACCGCGGGAAGGTCTACGACCTGGGCGTGCTCTACGACCGCACGTCTTACAAATGGCCCGGTCACAGCCCCGGCGAGATTATCTCGTTCCGCACACCCGAAGGCGTCAAGCGACAGGGTGACCTGCCGGACATCGTCAACAATAACGCCAGCAAGACGGCGTGGCACAGCGCGGCCCTATTCATCAACGACAACGTGGCGACGCAGATTGACGGCCTGGGCCATGCCACCGAGGGCGACGACAATCACTGGTACAACGGCTTCACCGAGAAAGACTGGGGAGGCAATTGGGGGCTGCGAAAAGCCGACGCGTCGAAGATTCCGCCGATCATCGCGCGCGGCGTGTTGATAGACGTCGCCGGGTCGAAGGGCCAGGACGCGCTGCCGAGCAATTATCCGATCACGGTGGCCGACCTCGAACAGGCTTTGCAGAAGCAGAAGACGCAGCTCAAGCCGGGCGACGTCGTATTGATCCGCACCGGGACGCTGCGCTACTGGGGCGAGACCGGGAGCGACCACGCGAAGATCGCGGCGCACGATTCCGCCGGCGTCACGGTCGAGACCGCCAAATGGCTGGTCGAACAGAACGGGGCGATCATGATTTGCAGCGACACGAGCGGCGTCGAATACCAGCCGAGCCCCGAAGACGCCAAGGCTTTCCGCGATAAGTACCGATCATTCATGCCGCTGCACAACTACCTGTTGATCGAGCAGGGAATTCACACCGGCGAATTTCACTACCTCGAAGACCTGGCGCGCGACAGAGTCTACGAATTCTGCTACGTCGCCTGCACGAACAAGATAAAGGGAACCGCGGCCGGATTCTCTTTAAGGCCTATAGCGATTCGATAGAGGGTTGGCGAAACCAATTCACAATGCGAAGCCCGCGCAATCCGAGTTGATCGCGCGGGCTTTGGCGTTTAATGTCCTTAGTAGGGAGCGCGCGCATTTGCGCGCCATTGGTTTATTACAAGTCTTGCGCCGGAGGCGTTGCGGATATTAGCCGATGATGGCCGCCCGCGGGTATCTAAACAAATTTTACCGCTCCGGAGGAGCGCGATGTTTATAGCTATGCGATGAATCAGGCTCTCTAGCTCCGTCAGGAGCGGCATCTGGCCATGATTAGATGCCGCTCCTGACGGAGCTAGAGAATAAAGCGACTCCGAGCTATAAACATTGCGCTCCTCCGGAGCGGGGGAATGCCGACTTGTGTAGATGCCGATGGGCGCGCGCTATCGGCTGATACCAGACCTCCCTCAGGGACAAAAGATCATTTCTCGACTTAGGATTAAATCAATGCCAGGCGCTTTGGAGTTTTTCGGGGGGACATTTAATGATCGAACTTGATGGCGTCTCATTAACGCTGGGGCAAACGGAAGCAGTGGCTTTCGGCGAAGAAGTCTCTTTAGCGTCGGACGCCCGCGAACGCGTCGAACACGCGCGCGGCTTCATCGAAGAAATCGTCGCGCGCAACGAGGTAGTTTACGGCGTCAACACCGGCTTCGGCGCGCTCTCCGAAGTCAGTATAGCGGTGGACGAACTGCGCGAACTGCAATTGAACCTTGTGCGCTCGCACGCTTGCGGGGTCGGCGAACCGCTGTCCGAGGCGGCCGTGCGCGCGATGATTTTGCATCGCGCCAATGTGTTGGCCAAAGGATTCTCGGGCTGCCGGACGGCTGTGATCGATACATTGATTGCGATGTTGAACGGCGGCGCGCATCCGGTGATTCCGTCGCGCGGATCCGTGGGGGCTTCGGGCGACCTTGCGCCGTTGGCCCACCTGGCGCTGGTGGCCGTCGGTGAAGGCGAGGCGATCTTTCGCGGCGATCGCATGCCTGGCGGCGAGGCGATGCGGCTCGCGGGAATCGGCCCGCTCCGGCTCGAAGCCAAAGAAGGGCTGGCGCTGCTCAACGGCACGCAGGGGATGACCGCCGTAGGCGGACTGGCGTTGCTCAACGCCGTGAGACTGTCCGAAGCGGCGGACGTGATCGGGGCAATGACGCTCGAAGCCTTGAGAGGCACGCCGGTGGCTTTCGACGAAAAGATTCATTTGGCGCGTCCCCATCCCGGCCAGCAAGCGAGCGCGCGGCGATTGCGCGATTTGATAGAAGGGAGCGAGATTCGCGAGTCGCACCGCGACCGCGCCGTCGATCCGCGCGTGCAAGACGCATACGCGTTGCGCTGCATGCCGCAGGTTCATGGCGCCGTGCGCGACGCGCTTGAACACGCCCGCGGCATAGTCGAAGTCGAGATCAACAGCGCCACGGACAACCCGCTGGTCTTCATCGATGAGCGTGAGGTCTTGTCGGGAGGCAATTTTCATGGCGAGCCGGTCGCGCTGGCGCTCGATTACGCGGCGATCGCAGTGGCCGATCTGGGCACGATCGCCGAGCGCCGCGTCGAGCGCCTGGTCAACCCGACGCTTTCGGGGCTGCCGGCGTTTCTGTCGCCGTATCCGGGAACTAATTCGGGGATGATGATCGCGCAGGTCACGGCAGCGGCGCTGATCGCCGAAAACAATGTGCTGGCGCATCCGGCTTCGGTCTTCACTCTTCCGACTTCAGCCAACAAGGAAGACCATGTTTCAATGGGGATGACGGCGGCGTTGAAGTTCGCGCAAGTGGTCGACAACGTAGAGACCATCCTGGCGATCGAATTGCTGTGCGCCGCACAGGGGCTGGAGTTCTTGAAACCTCTGAAACCCGGGCCTAAGCTACAGGACGTTTATGATCGCGTCCGTCTGCGCGCGCCCGCGCTCGAACGCGACGCGCCGCTCGCGCCTTACATAGAATCGCTCAAGCCGGTCGTTCGCGAACTGGAGCAGGTTTTATAAGAACGGTGTGGGGCGATTTGTTTAATCGCCCTGATTGCGGCCTTGTCCAATCGGGAAAGAAGCGCGAGTAAACAACTCGCGCCACAATATTGTTTCTGTATGTCTGGAATAAGGAAGATAAATGTGATCGGAGGCGGGCCTGCGGGATTGTATTTCGCCATTTTGATGAAGCGGCAGGACCCGTCGCGCGAAATCATCGTCGCCGAACGCGACGGGCCTGACGACACCTTCGGCTGGGGAATAGTCTTTTCCGATCAGACCTTTTCCTACCTCGAAGAGGGCGACCGGCCTTCGTTTCAACAGATCGTCGCCGCCTGCGAAATCTGGGACAATGTCGACGTCGTCCACAAAGGCGAGCGGGTCACGATTCGCGGCAACAGGTTTTCGGGCGTGGGCCGGCTGAGATTCCTGAACATATTGCGCGAACGCTGCCGCGAACTTGGCGTTGATCTACGATTTCATACCAATGTGGCCGACGCCGAACCGTATCGCGATTGCGATTTGATGGTCGGGTCTGACGGCGCCAACAGCGTCGTGCGTCAATCTTATCGGGATTTCTTCAAGCCCTCGATTGACGTGCGGAAAAACAAGTACATCTGGTTGGGTACGAATCAATTGTTTCAAGGGCTGACGCTCACGTTCCGCGAAAATGGGGCTGGGCGTTTCATCGCGCATTCGTACAAATTCGACGAGACCACGAGCGCGTTCATTGTCGAATGCGATGAAGCGACCTGGGGCGCCGCAGGGTTCGATAAGAAAAACGAAGCAGAGACTTGTGAATATTTGCAGCATGTTTTTGAAGACGATCTCGGCGGACACGAACTTCTGACCAATAATTTCGTCCGCTGGGTCAATTTTCCGCTGGTGAGGAATGGCGCCTGGAGCCATGAGAACGTCGTCCTGTTAGGCGACGCGTTGCACACCGCGCATTTTTCGATCGGCTCCGGGACGAAGCTGGCGCTGGAGGATTCGATCGCCCTGGCTAAATGTTTTGCGGAACAGCCGGACGTGACGATCGCGCTGCGAGAGTTCGAACGAACTCGACGGCCGGTCGTCGAGGCTTTGCAGGACGCGGCTTTTTCGAGCCTGCTGACGCTGGAAAACATCGCGGATGATTGGAGTCTCGATCCTCTGCCCTTCGCATATAAATTGATGACCCGCAGCGGTCGCATCACTCATGAGAAGTTGAAGAAGCGCGACCCTGAATTCGCCATGGCTTATGAAGAGTGGCGGCGGCTCACCGAAGGGATGAGGGGGTGAAAAGGCGCCGGGGTGAAAGGGTGATTCAATTTTCCAATCACCCCGGCGCCCCGGCGCCCCGGCGCCCTGGCGCCTCTTCAATACACAATCCGCAATCAAATGTGGCATCCTGAAAATTCGATACGTCACCAACTTCCCGAAACTTGCTGGCCGACGGCTGAAGAAGCCGCCGCGTCTCAGTTGTTCTCTCCGATTCGCGTCGGGCGCGTGACGCTGGAGAGCCGGACGTGGGTCCCGGCGATGGTCCCGTGGCGGGCGACCGAAGAAGGTTTCGTCACGCAAAACATCCTCGACTGGTACGGGCGCTTCGCCGAGGGGCGTCCCGGCGCGATTGTGGTGGAAGCCACAGGCGTGCGCGACATCCCGAGCGGGCCGCTGCTGCGCATCGGGCACGACCGTTTCATCCGGGGCCTGAGCAAACTGGTTGAAGTCGTGCGGAAGGCGAGCGGCGGACACACGCGGCTCTTCATCCAGATTATCGATTTTCTGACAGTGAGGCGGCGGCCTGAAAAAGAAAAATACTTCGCGCGATTTTTGAAGGTCGAAGAGCGCCATCGCCGTCGCCTGGTCGAAATGACGAACGATGGGCGGTGGCTGGGAGCGGACGAGAACGAGGTCCGAGCCTTTCTCACGCCGGCGCCCGATGAGATTCACGACCGCGTTCTTGACGAACGCGAATTGGAAGCGCTGCGATTCGGCTATCGCGAACGCATGACCGACACGCATTTGCCGCACGTTGCGGAATTGCCGAAGGTCTTGCCCGGCATCTTCGCCGCCGCCGCGGGGCGGGCGCGAGAATCCGGATTCGACGGCGTCGAACTGCATTACGCGCACGCTTACACGATGGCGTCGTTCCTGAGCGCGACCAACACGCGCGGCGACGGTTACGGCGGGCCGCGCGAGAACCGCGTGCGATTGCCGATTGAGGTCTACCGAGCGGCGCGCGAGCGGGTCGGCGATGATTACACGATCGGCGTTCGCTTCCTCGGCGACGAAGTAATCGCGGGTGGCAATCGGATCGAAGACGCGGTCTGGTTCGGCGTCGAATTCGCCCGCGCCGGTTTCGATTTCCTCTCGGTCTCGAAAGGCGGTAAGTTCGACGACGCAAAGCAGCCGAAGGTGGGGCAGGCAGTATACCCTTACACGGGCCGCAGCGGTTTTGAATGCATGCCGCCGGCGACTTCGGACGAGCGAGGCCCGTTCGGACGCAACATCCCATTGGCGGCCGCGATCAAACGCGCCGTCAACGAGGCGGGCTATGCGACGCCCGTCGTGACTTCGGGCGGCATCGGAACTTTTGAACTGGCCGAGGCGGCGCTGCGCCGAGGCGAGGCGGACGTCATCGCGATGGCGCGCGCGTCGCTGGCCGACCCCGATTGGGTCTTGAAGGTCAGAGCAGGGCGCGGCGATGAAGTCCGCCGCTGCAATTTCACAAACTATTGCGAGGGCCTGGATCAGATGCACAAACAGGTGACTTGCAAATTATGGGATCGAGTGAACCTGGACGATCCAGGGATAGCGAAGAGCGATGACGGCAAACGTCGTCTTGTCGCGCCACGATAGGAGAAGATGTAGGGCAAATTTTCTGGGAGCGCAGGCATCCTTGCCTGCCTGCTTCGGCCAGTCGGTCATTGCCGGAAACCAAGCAGGCAAGGATGCCTGCGCTCCCAGGATGGGCGGCGCTCCCAGAATGTTCGCCCTACAGTGACAATGAATACATTGAATAACAAAATCGCATTGGTCACCGGCGCCGGGCGGGGAATTGGCGAGGCTTGCGCCATCGCGTTGGCCGAAGCCGGGGCCGACGTCGCCGTCTGTTCTCGTTCTTCCGGCGAGATCGACGCCGTCGCCGAAAAGATTCGCGCGGCTGGGCGCAGGGCGCTGGCCGTGGTTTGCGACGTGACCGAGGCCGATCAGGTTCGGCGGATGGCGGAAGAGCTAAACTCTCATTTCGGCGTCGTAGAGATTCTGGTCAACAACGCCGGGCTTGGGCGCAGCCACCGTTTTATCGATCACCCCGACGAATTGTGGGATCAGATGCTGGCCGTTAATTTGACCGGCGTTTATCGAGTGACAAAAGCGTTCGTCCCGAAGATGATCGAGATGCGCCGGGGCCGCGTCATCAACATCGCTTCGGTAATGTCGAAGATTGGCGGCAAATACGTCGCGGCCTACGCCGCCGCGAAGCATGGAGTGTTGGGGCTGACGCGCGCGCTGGCTGTCGAACTGGCCGGCTACAATATCACGGTCAATGCGGTCTGTCCCGGCTATGTCTCGACGCCGATGACGGATGACAACGTCGCCAACATCGTCGCCAGAACGGGTATGTCTGAGGCCGAGGCGCGAATGGCGCTGGAAAAGCTCAGCCCGCAGAACCGGCTGATCGAGCCCGAGGAGGTCGCGACAATGGTCGTAATGCTTGCGGGCGATGCGGGGCGGGGAATCAACGGGCAGGCGATCAATATTGACGGGGGAGCAGTGATGTTTTGATCAGGTTTCAGGTTTCAGGCGTCAGGTTTCAGGTGTTAGGCGTCAGAGTCCTACCTGGAGTCTGGAACCTAGAATCTGACACCTGAAACCTGACACCTGACACCTATATGGCTTACGATTTTTTATATGAAGTTGAAGACGGCGTGGCGACGATCACGCTAAATCGTCCCGAGACGCTAAACGCGCTGACGTTCGAAATCTACGCGCAGTTGCGCGACCTGATGGTCGAACTCAAGCGCGACGATCAGGTCAGGGTCGTGATTGTCACCGGCGCCGGCGACGCCTTCTGCGCTGGCGGCGACGTTTATAAAATCATCGGCGAACTGTTCGAACGCGACATGCGCTCGCATCTGGAATTCGCGCGGATGACCGGCGCGCTGATCCATAACATGCGTTCGCTCGACAAACCGATCATAGCCGCGGTGAATGGGATGGCGGCGGGCGCGGGCGCGGTGATCGCGCTGGCTTCTGATTTGCGGGTCGCGTCAGATCAGGCGAAGTTCGCTTTTCTCTTCACCAAGGTCGGACTGACCGGCGCGGATATGGGCGCGGCCTATCTTCTGCCGCGCGTTGTGGGGCAGGGGCGCGCGACCGAATTGTTAATGTTAGGCGACACGATCGACGCGGCGACGGCTGAGCGCTTCGGCCTGGTGAACAAAGTCGTCTTGCGCGACGAATTGATGAGCGCCGCGCGCCTGTGGGCCGACCGTTTGAAGCAAGGCCCGGCCTTCGCGCTGGCGATGACCAAGACGATGATTAACAACGAATGGAGTATGGACCTGGCTTCCGCTATCGAAGCCGAGGCGCAGGCCCAGGCGCTCCTGCTGATGGGCGAGGATCACCGCCGCTTTTTCGAGGCTTTCAGGAACAAGCAGAAGCCGGAGTTCATAGGAAGATGAGCGAACGAGAAATTATCAATCCGCCGGAACTTGCCAGGCCTCGCGGCTTCAGCCACGGCATAGCCGTCGAAGGCGGGCGGTTGTTGATGCTGGCCGGGCAGGACGCGAGCGACGCCGAGGGCCGCATCATAGCGCCCGGCGACCTGGCGTCCCAGTACGAACAGGTTGTCAAGAACCTCAAGGCCGTGGTCGAGGCCGCCGGCGGAACTTTGCAGGATGTCGTCAAGCTCAACATCTACGTCACCGACAGCGCCGCCTACCGCGCGCAGTTGAAGCCGCTGGGCGAAATCCATCGCGCGTATTTTGGCCGTCACTATCCGGCGACGGCGCTGTTCGAGGTCAAAGGATTGTTCAATCCGGATGCGATGATCGAAATGGAAGGGATCGCCCATCTGACATAGAGGGGAGAGGGGAGTGGGGAATGGGGAATGGGGAGTGGGAAATAGTATCTTTTCCCTACTCCCTACTCCCCACTCCCCACTCCCCACTCCCGGCGTTCTTCGGAGGGGGATATGACGCAATTTCCTGAGCGTTTCAACATGGCCGAATATTTCCTCGACCGCAATCTGGCCGCCGGGCGCGGCGACAAGGTCTGTTTGCGGTTCGGCGACGAGCGGTGGACTTACGCCGAGG
>DATEMG010000264.1:0-6998 GCA_035275805.1 Blastocatellia bacterium | reverse complement strand
AGAGAGCGGGCTTCAGGCTAAGCCCCGCTCGCTACCGCTCGCGGTACTGATCCGTACTGTAATCTCAGTATGGTTACATTGATCTGCAATCCGCTCTAAACATCATGAGTGAGGTTCGTATCTTCTTAAATCTACGCCCGTGAGGACGCAGCGCTGGTCAAACTACTGTATCAACATGGGCGTCTTCTTCGTCGCGTATCGACGCAGGCCCCCCCTTATCGTAGGTTGATGGTCTTTGAAAAATAAATGCAGCGACGAATTCGGCAATACTACCGAGGGTAGTAGATGGGATTCAGCAATCACTGCATTTATTTCCCAAGCATCATCAAATCTGGGGCGAGATTCCACTGCCGCGGAGCGGCAACGGCCTAATCGTCGCTCCTTTTCTATTGACACCGCCCTGCAAGAATCGCAAAATCTCAGCCACCTCTTTAAAGACCCATCCCAGAAAACTTTGAAGAGTAATTCCAGAAAATACCCCCGCCCGCTAAGGTTGCCCCTTGCGGAGCTATCACTGAGCGTATCCAATCCAAAAACTTAAATCATCAGATCATCAGATCATCTGAAGTCGGACATGTGTGTAGCGCTCCGGAAAGATGATCAGGAGGAAAACACGTTGAAACACAAAGTTCGTCATCCTTATAGGTGGGCGTATGCAGTATTCTTCGCCCTGACTTTGAGCCTCATCGGATGGCCCGGCCCTGCTGCCGGACAAAATTCAGAGCCCGCCAGGCAGGCGCCAGACCCTACCGGATTCGGCGAGTTCACCGTTGTGACGTCAGAATACCGGTTAGCGGCGGCGACCGACCCTACAATCTTGACCGACCGTATGACGGAGATCTGGGCGCGAGTGTGGCGACCGCAAACCGATGGATCGCAGAGACTGCCTCTGGTTGTCTTCCTCCACGGAAATCACGGTACCTGCGGAACATTTTTTTGCTCGGCGGCCATTTGCGGCAGCCTGATTCCTTTGCCCAACGGGCCGCGTATTGATGACCGCATCGACTACACCACGACCGGAACGTGTCCGCTCACGGGCCAAGGCAATCCTCCCGCGGAATTCGACTACGTCGTCGTCCCGAGCCACGAAGGATATGCTTATCTGGCACAACAGCTTGCTTCGCGCGGCTTCCTTGTCGTTTCCATCAACGCCAACCGCGGAATCACCGCCGGGGCGCCGCAGGATCTGGGAACGCCCGGATCTCCCTTTATCGAAGACATAGGCCTGAACCTGGCGCGCGCCCGCCTGGTCTTGAAGCACCTGGAGCTGCTCAGCCGCTGGAACCGCGGAATTGAGCCCACTCCCGCTTCGCTGGGATTCAGTCTACAAGGCGCGATCGACTTCGGGAGGGTCGCGCTAGTTGGCCACTCGCGGGGAGGCGAGGGTGTGCGGGGCGCGTACAACATATACACGAGCAGAAACACGGACATTAATCCATACGCGGCGATTGATTGGAGTTCGCGGATACCTGATCCCGTGAATTTTAAAGGAGTGTTCGAAATCGCTCCGGTAGACCGGCAAACGGTGCGCACGCTCAACGCCGAGGGGACGACATGGGTCGTGATGCTTCCGGGCTGCGACGGCGATGTTATCAATCAGCAGGGGATGTGGCCGTACGACCGTATGATGAAGAGCTCCACAGAACAGCCCGCGAAGAAGAAGGCTTTCTATTATGTCCCCGGCGCCAACCACAATTACTGGAATACCGAATGGCAATTTAGTGATTCGACCGGGTGTTTCGATCAGTCGCTTCAGCTCTTCGAGACGGATCCGGCAACCGGAATCCTTCCTGGCGTGACTGGCTCTGCGAGGCAGCGGACCACCGGCTCCGCGAGCATCCTGGCGCTGGCGCGCGCCGTGTTGAGTCGTCCCGAGGAAGATGACGACGACTTACCTGGCTTCCTGACTAATTTCAATCCGCGGTTCCTGCTTCCCGCGGTAGTCACCTCGGCGGCGCGCGTCCAGCGCGGATTTATTGCTTCGCCGAGCGCCGCCGTAACCACAGCTCTCGAAGACTTCGATCAAGCAACCGGCGCAAGCAAGTTCGGTGTCCCGAACGATACCAGCAACGTGACTGTGGAGCACGTCGCGGTGAGGGAGCACGGAATCCCGTTTGCAGCCAGAAACGCTCAGTTACAACCAGTGCCTCTGCCGGCATTTCTCCGGGCAGGACTGATTACCTGGGAGCGAGGCGGCGCGGATGTCTTCTTCCAAATCAACTTCACTAATCCGGGGGGCGGGTTGGACCTTTCGGAATTTAGGACGCTGAGCTTCCGCATCGATCGCGAAACCCCCGTGCGAACCAATCTGAATCCGGCTGGCCCCACCAACTTCCACGTTCAGCTCGTTGCCGCCAATGGAACACTGTCAAAGCGGGTGGAGGTGTCCAGGTTTATCGAGTTGGACGGCCCGTTCGGGACCCCGGATGCGGACCTGAGCTCTATCAACCCGGCTTTTCCTGATGGCTATCACCTGAACATGCCGACGGCGCGTATCCCTCTTAATGCATTTCAAACCAACGACCTGAGGCGGACGCGCGGCATTCGCTTGACCTTTGACGACACACCCACAGGAAAGATCTACGTGACAAACTTCCGCGCCTCACGTCGAACTAACGACCCTTTAGATGAACCCCCAGCCCTTGCCACAACGGCAGCGCCTAACACATTGGCAGGAGCGGCGTCAGGCGGCCAGGCTTCCGGTCGGTCGCCGCGCGTCATCGATCAGGGCAATGTAATCGAGAGAGCTCAGTTTGTTCCCGCGACGGGCGTCGGCGCGGCGGCGACGGGCGCCGGAAACGGTACGGTGCGATTGACGGTCTTCACCAATACGCCAATTCCTGTTGGAAACGAGCTACCGATCATGTCTGTCGGCTCCGTTCAATGTTATGGATCCTACGTTGACGGTTCAACACAGCGCATGAGGTTCGAGTGCCCTGCGCAGGGCCTGTCGCTTGCTGACGGAGCGCAGATAACTGTGCGTAGAAATGCGCGTGCGATCTGGAACTTCGGCGCGTTCAATAGAAATATGCTGAAATGAGGATTCGGTTGGTCTAACTATGTTACTTCCTGTGTTACTTCGGGAGCCGGGATTGACTAATTTATAGTCATGTCAAGCTCGGCTCCCTAAGGAACGCGGTCACTCAACTACGCCGCATCAGCGCTTTCCTGACCCTTTTTTTTCCGTCCGGCATAATCTCCAAGACCATCGCAGATTCGCGCGCGACTCTGGCCTGCTGGTCCTTTTTCAGCGCCGCTTCAACAATCTTGTCGAAGATGGCGAAGAATGCGTTATCGCGCCATTCGTCCAGTTCGCCGGCCATTTCGACGAATTTGCGCGCGGCTTGTTTCAACTCGTCAAGCGGGATCGCTTTCTTCTCTTTCAACGCGCGGTCCAGAACCTCGTCGAGTTTTACCAGGCGGTCGACGTACCTGTCTTCGATATTGTAGAGCGCGTTCAGGCGGTCTTTGTCTTCCCGACGCAACAAGACTTCTCTCGGCTCGCCTCTAGTGAACCACTCGGGAAGCGTGACGACGATGTTGGATTGTTTCAGCGCAGTGAAACCTCTTTTGTACACCTCGTACACGGAGGGTGTCAGGTAAGCGAAGCCCACAGGCGCCATCCAATCGGTCTGTTTCCTTCCGGCGAATTTCGCCCCGATCAGCTGGCGCATCGTCTGCCGCGACATGTCGCGCAGTTCATCGCCCGAAACCGCGCCGAGCGCTGCGCGCAAGGACGCGTCGTCATACCGTACGATGTAATTGATCTTCACTTTGCCGAGGCCACCGGGGAACTGTTTCCTCAGCCCGTCGACGAAGGCTTCGCGGCCCTTTTCGCCAAACAGTCCCAGAAATTCCGCCAGGTCGAGGTAATGCTTCAGCTCCTCAACAGAAGCTCGCTCGTCCGATTCGAACAGCTCGTATTGCGCAGTGAGATTCTTGAGCGTCTGAAGCATGTACCGCCTGTTCGCTCTATCGGCCGCATCAGACGAATCGCCTTCGGGCTGAAAAGTCTCGCCGACGGCGCGCAGCAGGAAATTGCTCTCGACAATCTCTTTGAACTTGCGACCCTTCTCTCGGCGCTGCTTGATCGAGGTCTCGATCGCATAAACGTGCAGCAGCCCTCCGCCGACTGCTTCGATTGAGTGTTCGACGTTTTGGGTAAGCTGTTTGAGGCAGTCGTAGTCCCAGCCCATCACATTGATCTGCAAATGCGCGCTCCGCTCGATCTTGTGTTTGAAAAAGACGTCATTGATCCGCGCATAATTCGAGTTGTAGCTTTCCATGACGCCTGAAAAATCGCCCGCCGCCGCCGCCCGCGCAAGTTCGCGACCTTCGGCCCGATTCAAATTCAGCTCGACGTCGATCAGTTTCTGGTCATGCGACGCTTGCGTGTAGGCATAATGCAGATCGAAGGTGACTTTGTCGTTGACTGCTTTCTTAATGCGTTCGTACCAGGCGTTCTTGAAATCATCGATCTTATTCAGGCTATTTTGCAGATCCATCAGCGCGTCGTTCAACTTGCTGTTTTCGATCTTGTCGAACGCTCTGCCGACCAGACGCCCGGTGAGTTCCTGCAATCTCTCGTCGCCGATCTGCCGCAACTGATCAACCGTTTTGATCTCGCCGAGTTTTTCAAACAGCGGGTCGAGCCGCGTGGCCGATTTGAGTTTGGCCAGGAAATTGCGGACAGGAGCCGTAGCGCCGTCTTCGACGAAAGACTGGGCCTTCCGGGCGAGATCCGAGAACTCCGCGAACTTTTGGTTTTGCAGCAGCAGCGGGTAGACGCTCGTCCCCCACAATATCTGCGCTATGTCCCACGCCTCCAGCGCCGCTTTCTGTTCTTCTTCGTCGTCGGTCTCGGTCAATCTGACAAGATCGGCCGGGACGGGCGCCCCGGCGAGCATCCCGAGCGCGCGGCGCAGTTGGGGGATTTCGTCCAGATAGGAGTGATAGAGATCGACTATGCGCGCGTCCAGGTTGTTGTAAGTGTCTACCACTTGCCGCGCGGCGCCGAGAAAATCCTGTAGCGTGTCGTTACTCAGCCCCTTATTGATCAGGTCCAGCGACCATTTGTGAACGAAATCTTTGATCATCGGCGTCAAAGCCTTCTCAAGCTCATCGAGCGACGAATATTTCCGCGCTTTGTGAAAGTAACTCAGCACGGTCTTGGCGTCGGCGCCGATGAGCCGGATCAGGAACTCATCCGCGCTTTGCGGCAGTCCTTTCAATTCGATTTTTCCGTCGAGGCCGAAATCGGCGGCGAAGTCGAATTGAGAGTCCTGGCTCTTGCGGACCACGAATCGCGCCCACCCGTCCTCGGCGCCGCGCCTCGCCTCGATGCTGAAATCGCCCGCGAGCGAATAGCCTACCGACACCGCCGCCATCGCCCGCAGCGCGTAATCCAGGTCGAGGCTGAGTTGATTGAATTCGATAGACCGCGAGCCGGTCATCTCGTAGCCCCAATTCATCCCCGCCTTCAACTTCAGATACCCGTCGAATCGCGTGATCAGCGCCTCGCCCGGTTCGGGTATTTCGGCTACTGAATCGACCTGCTGCGGCAGCCGCGTACCGGCCAGCAGATCGCCCAGGATCTCCTTCGCGGAACTTTCGGCGTCGTAAACCTTCAACCGTTCATACGTGACCTCGCCGCCGACTGCGACGCCGAAAGTGGCCGACAGCGTTCCCACGGGAATTTTCGCGTCCGCCGCCAGATCGCCATTCGCCATAAAAAACAACCGCGCATATAGCTTTTCATCGGTCAGAAACTCGCTCAGTCCCAGAGCCTTCAGCGTTTCTTCATCTTCATCGGGCCAGATCAATTGAATCTTGTGAGCGGCGCCCGCGCTCACGCTCAGACGCATCCCGCCTTCGCTCCCGAAGCGAAACTTCTCCTCGTTTGCGAATTTGAAATTGACCTCGGCGACGCGGGCGACGATGGGCAGAAACTTTCCGCCTGTCGCGATCAGCGTCAGCCAAATGTCCTGATCGGATTGCAATTCGATCTGGCCGTCGCCTGAGAGGAACGACTTTTTGAATGTCTCGGTGTTGAGTGGGAAGATAAGCATGAGGTCTCCTTGATCGGGTTGAGCATGAGATTGAATACACGGGTGATAACCCCGTATGGCCGCTGTAGACTTTAACGCAATTATCAGGAGGACGAAAGTCTAATCTATGACCAGAAATCAGCAGATCGGCGCTTGGCTGGCGCTCACCTTACTGCTTGCCTTGGCGCTCTATCGTTGGTTCAATCTTCCGTGATGAGCCAACCACCCTCGAAAACTCCGCTGGTCGCGGTCGTCGGCCCCACGGCGTCGGGCAAGAGCGATCTGGGCATCGCCCTGGCCGAAAGCTTCGACGGCGAGATCGTCAACTGCGATTCCGTCCAGGTCTATCGCGGCCTCAACGTCGCCACGGCCAAAGTTCCAATGGAAGAGCGTCGCGGCGTCCCGCATCACCTGATTGACGTCGTCGAGCCGACGGTCAACTTCACAGCCGTGGCCTGGGCCGAAGAAGCGAAGCGGGTCATTGCCGGCGTCGAAGCGGGAGGGAAGCGCGCGATCCTGGTCGGCGGCACGGGGTTTTATCTGCGCGCGTTGACCACCAGGTTTTTCGATTCGCCGGAAATTGACGAGAGCCTTCGCCCGCGATTGCAACGCATTATGGAAAAACGCGGCGCGGAGCATCTGCACAGAATGCTCGTTCGTGTCGACCCGAAACTGGCCGCGAAGTTTGCGCCCAAGGACTGGTCGCGCGTGATCCGCGCGCTCGAAGTCTATTTTTCTTCAGGCCGGCCGCTTTCCGAATGGCAGGAGCGGTCGCCCGAAGAGCCGACCGAATTCGCCGGGCGGCTGCATTACTTCGTGCTCGAACCGCCGCGCGAGGAATTGTACGAGCGCATCAACCGCCGCGTGGACGCGATGGTCGAACGCGGGTTGCTCGAAGAGATTCAAAACCTGATCGCGTCCGGCGTCCCGCCGTCGGCGAAGGCCTTCAAC
>DATEMG010000263.1:0-2733 GCA_035275805.1 Blastocatellia bacterium | reverse complement strand
ATTTCGATGACCACGACCGCCGCCCGCCCCGCCATCCACTCTTCGCCGCGCAGCCAGCCCGAGGCTAGCACGCCCGTGTTCGGGTAACGGGCTACGACAGCGGCCCGCTGTGACGCAAAGCCTTCGACGAGCGCGAAGAAGGGGCTGTTGTTGTAAAAGCCGTAAGTCTCCGCAGGCATGCCGAACCCGACCGGGTGCATTTGATCCACCTGAATGTTGACAATGGTCCCTGGCGCGAAGTGCTGTTCGCGCGTCAGGCCGCGTTTGAGGTTGCGCACCGGGATGGGGAATTTCTCAATTGCCAGATCGCAACTCGCGCCGAGCGTAATCAAGGTTCCCCCTTCGCGCACGAAGATCCGCAACGCTTCTAGACCATCTTCGCCGATACCGCCGCGATATTCCTGTCGGATGGATTTGAAATTGTTGCCTTCGAGGATGTCGCGCGGCGATTGGTCGGCGAGCATCACCACGTTGAACTTTTCGCGCAAGCGTCCCGCTTTGATCTCGGCGTTGTGAATTGTGGTATACGGGAATTCGTATTGTTCCAGTACCCAGCGCGTCCAGCCTTCGTCCATGTTTGAAGTCCACGGCTGATAGAGGCCGATGCGCGGCGCGCTTTGCACACTGAAATATGTTGTGGGTTTTATTATTCTGAGCAGGTTGGCGTCCGCCAAGGTCATTGAAGATGAAATCGTCCCGTCGCGTTGTGTTGCGGCAATCGTGACAGCGGTTCCGCTCTTGAGCCAGCGGTTGATCGTCACCGCGTCATCCGCGCCGTTATAAGTCGCGGAAGCTTTCACATCGGCGCGCGCGACCGCCGACGAACTCCCGGCGGCTTTGATGAGTCGCAAGCCGTTCGGCAACGGCTTCTTCACGAAGGCGGTTTCAACGCCCATCTGCATCCCCAGCGACCATGCTGTTACGTCATATGGCGGTTCGGGCGGGGAACCGGGCGAGCGGCGCACTTCCGGGTAGGTCTGCTTTTCGAGCAGATCTTTCGCATATCGCGCGAAGACTTGATTCATCGGGATGACGTAGGTCCCTGGCGGATACTTCTTGCCGTCGGTTTCAAATTCGCTCTCGGCGCGCGACAC
The DNA here is from genome assembly GCA_035275805.1 of Blastocatellia bacterium. Lineage (GTDB taxonomy): Bacteria > Acidobacteriota > Blastocatellia > RBC074 > RBC074 > JAJVID01. Next base: position 1,639 of record DATEMG010000263.1, on the reverse strand, counting down.
TTCGACGCCGGCCAATTGCAGCTTTTCAATCAAATGATCCGCCGCGCGAGGATTGTGCTGCGTTTGAGCGTTGATGAGGATCGCCGCCACATCGCTCTGCACGCCCTTTTCTACCGTCGCGCGGTTCATCTCGTAAATCTGCTTCAACAATTGTTCGCGCCGGTCAGCGGCGGTTTCGAGCAAAGCCATCGTCGCGATCAATTCGTAATCCACTATGTCGCGCAGCGTCCATCGTCCGCCCAGCCACGGGCGCGGGTATTCGGTGCGCGGGGTCGTGTCGCGCGGCGGCGGCGCCGGCTCATTCGGATTTTCCATCATCTGGCGGCGAGTCTGCTGTTGAGAATCTTCACTCGAGGCCGGCGGCGATTGGCCGGGTTGCGCGCGGCGCTGTTCGATTGGAGACGCGACGCGCGCGCTCGCGACTTCAGTCAGCAATCCCACCTGGTTGTGCCACCAGCCGCTCCACGCCATCGCGCCCTGCCAGAAGTTAGTGTAGGTCGAGTTGTAGATGATGCCATCCTTGCCTTCGGCTTCCAGCGCGGCGGCCTGCGCCTGGCCGAAGATGCCATTCCAGCGATAGACCAGCGGATGCACGTTCGGATTGATCGGATCGGTCGCCGGCATCACAAAAATGCGCGCGCCGTTGCTGCCCATCTGGTGTTCGTCCAGCCAGACTGACGGGAACCAGTCGCGCCACAACAGCCGCGCCGTTAACTGGCTCTCTTTCTGTGTGAACATGTACATATCGCGGTTGTTGTCATGACCGATGTAATGGTGATAGAGCCACGGCAACGGGCTGACTTCGTATTCGGTACCGACGTTCTTGTTGTACCAGTCAGTGACCATAATCTGGCCGTCGGGATTGAGCGACGGTACGAGCAGGAGGATTACGTTGTCGAGAATCTTTTTGACCGTGGGTGAATCTTCGGTCGCCAGCCGGTGAACCAACTCCAAAACCATTTGCGACGCGCCGATCTCCGTCGAATGAATGTTGCAAGTCACCAGTACCACGGCCTTGCCTGAACGGAAAACCTCGTCGCGCTCGGCTACCGACGGCGCCCCGCCTTGAAAATAGAGCTTGCGTTCAAGCTCCTTGTAGCGATCCAGATTCTTGATCGTGTCCGATGAACTGATTTCGAGCGCGATGAAAGGATTGTTGAGCGTAGTTTTACCAAGCTCGCGCAAATTGACACGGTTGGAGGCGGCGTCCACGAGTTTCAGGTACTCGACTATCTTGTCCCAGCGGGCGAGCTTGCGGTCCTCGCCGACGCGGAAGCCGAGGAACTGTTCAGGCGTTTGGAGTTGAATACTGGTCGCCTGCGTTCGTCGGTGAATGCCGGATGGCAGCGACAGCAACAAGGCAGTCAGAATGAGGGTGATTCCTGTGCGACGAGAAAACATCATTGGGCGTCTCCTTTGCTTGCGAGACCGATTTCACTCGATACTCTTTTTCAGGTCTTTACCAGCTGCTACCGCAGTTTCACGTTACTGTTAAGAGTCTACCACTCACTCCAATCCTTCGACCAGGTAAAGAAAAGAAAGGATCTGATGGGGCCCAGGGCGCCGTTCGATAATAGATCGCGCTCGCTTTTCGGCGCCACGATATCCGCGATACCGCAGATAAACGCGCCAGTCGTAT
>DATEMG010000262.1:0-8220 GCA_035275805.1 Blastocatellia bacterium | reverse complement strand
ACTTCTCTTCCCGCTCGCCATCTCCTGGTTCTACTCGCTGTTCGAAAATTCGCTCATCAGCCTCAGTCCAAAAAACCTGTTCAGGTATCCGCTCACTACCAACTCGTTGCTCTTGATCAGAATCGGCTCGTTCTTCATCTCGCCGGTTGCGATGATCATCACGGCCAGCTCGCTGCTGGGCGCGCTGCCGTTCCTCGCGGCTCCGCGGCCGTTCATCGGAATCGTAGCCGCGCTCCTTTTCTTCGTGATAGTCGCGAGCCTGGGGCTGAGTTTGTCTCACTTCATGAGTAGCGCCGCGTTGAGAAGAAGGTTGATGATCGCGGCGCCGGCTGTCATCGTCGCGCTTGGAGTCGTGTTGTTTGCTGTCGGCAAAGACGCGGCGAGGCGGCTGGGAGTGACGGTTTTGTTCACTCCAATTCGTCTGGTCACCAGGGCCGCCGTGGCTCCAGACTACTGGACGGCATTGACCTCATTGACAATTCTCATCGCCTGCGCCGCGCTCGCTCTCCTGCTGCTTCGTTGGAGCTTCGGCCGCAGCCTATCCGATCAAGAAGTCATTCGGCCTCGCGCAAATCGCGCCGCCAGATTCTTCAGGTTTCCCGGCAGATTGGGCGGCCTCGTCCACAAAGAGCAAAAATACTTCCGTAAAACGCTCGCTCCCTGGATATGTCTGTTTTTCACGTTGGCTTATTGTCAAATCTTCTGGTTGGCCGCGCCTTATCCGGCCACTTACCATTCAGTCATTTTGTGGGTGTTCTTTATGAACACGGGACTGTCGTGGAATGTTTTCGGGCTGGATGAGCCGTCGGAGATCAACCGATACCTGCTCTTCCCGCTCAGGGGAAGAGACATTCTGCTCGGCAAAAATCTGGGCTTCGTGATCATCGTCGCGGTTCAACTCTCCGTGATGCTGCCTTTCGCGCTCTGGAGATTGGGTTGGCGGGAAGTCTCCTTCGGCTTGATTGAGGCGGCGACTTTGTTTTTGGCTTACCTGGCGTGGGGGAACCTGGCTTCGGTAATCGCGCCCTTCAAAATGCGATTCTATCGAATGGAATCGGGCGGCTCTCTGATCACGGCGATGATGGGTCTGGCGCTCTGCTCGCTGCCATTCGTCGCGATCATCCTCCTGACTCGCTTGAACTCAGAACTGCTGGCCGCAAAGATCGCTTCTATTCTTATATTGACGGCGCTCGCTTATCTCGGCTCACTCCATTTCGCCGGAAGGAAGTTTGAGCGCAATTGGCAGAAGATCAGTCGCCGGCTGTCATAAATATCCATAGAACTCGGAGAAGCCTTAGGAGCGCATTGCGGCGCCGCGCTCCTAAGGCTTAGACGTCCTTCCAACGGTCGCAAAGAGGCGCGCGCTTCAACGCTCATTTTTCCAGGTCCTGACGACCCGGCCGTCCACCGCGCTGATGAGCATAGTGGTCGAAGCGCTCTTCTGCTCATCACCTGAAACTATTGTGAGGATGTAAAAGACCTGATCCCGCTCGCCCGCTGGCTGTTCGCTTATCAACCGACATTGCAGCACCGTCCCGGGCTGTTGACTCATGGCGATCTGAATCGCCTGCTGCATCGTGATGTTCGCCTTTTTGGCCAGTTCGGCGTTGCTCGTCTTTTTGGCCGCTACCCGTTTGAGGATGTATTTGTCTGGAGGCCCCAGTTCACGCAACACTTTGGGTTTCAGAACCGTTTTCTTCACGTCATGCTCATCTTGCAATTTTACTTCAGTCTCCCTAACTTTCTTTCTTCCTTCAATTTCTTGCATTGAGGAAGCGTCACGTAATTTCCGCACCTTCTGGGGCGCCGCTTCTATTATCCACGACACGTTGGGCTTCGATTTCTCTTTGCGTATCTCTATGAGCTTGTACCTCTGCTCTTCGGTCGCCTTCTCCTCCTGTTTAGCCTTCTGCCCGGCGCCCTGTTGAACTATCACGTCAGAGGCGTGCGGCGCCACGACGGAGTCGTCAGACGACACGGCGGGGGATTTTGGGGCGACGCCGATGCGGAGGGAGAATGGCGCGGCGGCCACGCACGGTACGACAAAAATGAGCGCAGTTGCGACCAGCAACAGGTTCCTTCGGCGAGTAATCGTCTTTGGTCTTCTGAGTATGGTCATGACACGTTCCTCCAAAATGTCAGCATCGGCGATGCCTACGGTGATGGTTGCGCCGGGACGGCTCAAATTGATCGCCGAACCGGCCAGATAGACGAGCGAACGGGCATAGACTGCGGCGTCCAGCAATTTTTCGGTGACCAGCTCGTCACAGCCCAGTTCCCGGGTCTCCCTGATCCGGCGTTTCACCAGCGCCGTCGCCGGATGAAACGAGAGCGGCAAAGAAATGAGTTCGTAGATCAAGTTCAGCAGATAGTCGCGCCGCAAGACGTGGACGAGTTCGTGTCCGATTGCCGCGGTCAGAACGCCTCTATCAGTCTCCCGCAACAACTGCTCAGGCAGAATGATCAGCGGATTGAAACCGCCGACCGCAATCGGCGCGGGGATAGAGGCCGAGCACAGAACCTGAACCTGTCTCATCCCGAGAACCGATTGACACTCACTGACAGTGGTCCGGACGTGTTCGGGAAGTTCAATCAGATAGGCGCTACGTTTCAGGCTTCTCGCCCTTCTCCAGGCCATGAATAGTTTGCCGCTTCGATAACACAGAAAAAACAGGTAAAGGACGACTATGACGGCGGCCACATTCCTATTGATGAGAATGAACGGCGCCGTCTCCTCCAAAGCCGCTGGCGGCGCTGTCGGCAATGACTCCTGCATGTCCGTGACCAGTTGAGTCGCCGGGGCCAAAGCTTCGTCGGATGGTTGAATTGTCGTACGCGGCGGTTCGGAGAAAATTTCGCCGCCTAAGAGAGACGCGCAAGTCAGAACCGGCAGGCCAAAAGAGAATGCTAAAGCGGTCACCCAGAGCAGGTGTTGACAGCGGGCCGTCGTCCCGCGCAGCAACCAGGCGCAAAAGGCGGCGACTGCTGTAATCAATGCGATCAGCCAGCAGGCGTTCAACAAAAAGGTTAACAGCGGTTGGCTAATTGTCCGCATCGCTCTCCTCCTCGGACTCTTTCAAGAGCTCATTTAGCCGGGCCATTTTCTCAGGAGTGAGATGCTTGGTCTCCACCAGGCTCATGACCAGGTTTTCCACCGAGCCTCCGAAGAGATGTTCAACCAGGTCGTTGACCGCCTGTTTGACGACCTGACTGCGGCTGACGGCCGGCCTGTAGAAATAGGCGCGGTCTTTCAGCGTGCGCTTGACCTTCCCTTTTCGGTGCAGGATGTTGAGCATGGTCTGCACCGTGGTGTAGGCCAATTCCCGTTCAAGCCGATGCTGTACGGTCTGCACATTGGCGGCGCCGGTCTCCCAGAGGACCTCCATGATTTCAAGCTCCAGGGGCGTCAGGCGCTCGGTTTTTCGTTGGGCCATATGTTGTCTCCTAAATTTTTAGTAGCATAAGGCGAGTGGCGGGCAGGTGTCAACTAAATATTTAGGAGTCAGGCGGAATTCTTCAGGCGGAATCTGATGGGATTGTTAAACCTAGAGCGGATTGCAAATGAGTATACGGTATTGGGCGATTCGTTTGATCGCCCTGGTTGCGGCGCGGTACTGACGGGAGCGGTAGCGACCGGGTCACTGGCGCGTGGGTCGCTACCGCTCCCGTCAGTACCGAAGGCCTCATTCCCGTATATCCAATTGAAATCTGCTCTAGTCATTATCAAGCGCTATGGCAATCGTTTGAGCGCGCGCAGCCGGTTGTGCAAGTAGGCGATCCGCCCATCCGTCCCCCGCACTATCTTCATTCGCAGCGGCGATGAAAATCCCGGGAGCTTGACGGTGAAGAGATCATTCCCGATTTTGGTCAGTGGAAACTGTGCTTGCCCTTGCTTGAAAGCGAGGCCATCGCCGGCCCGCGCCAACTCAAACGGAGATCGGCTATTCGAGTTTTGAGCGTAGCGGCCCACATACTCTTCGATCTCGCGCTCAGTGAATTTTATCGTTTCCTGCTCTTGCGGCTTCGGAGCCAGCGGCAGCATGGCCTCCAAAGCCTTCTCCACCGTTTTCATCAAATGCGAGCTCCGATTGGCCAGAACGATCACAGCCACGCGCTGCGCTGGGGCCATGACAAAATCGCTGGCGAAACCGGCTGTCGTCCCTCCATGTTCCGCCAAACGCACGCCCCGATAGTCGCGCATCATCAACCCATAGCCGTATGAAGCTCCGTCTACTTGACTCTGCACCGGCGCGTTGGGAGTCGAAAGCCGCTCGATCAGTTTAGCGGACAGCGCCGGCTTGCCGTCTATTTGTCCGCCGTTCATAAAGGCAATGGCGAACCGAGCCAGATCTTGGCCGTTGGAAAAAAGAAAACCGGTCGGCCAAATCTGCGAGTTGTCTTCCATCGGTCGCAGCACCCTGGCCGCCGTTCCCGCCTCCCCCACGTGCCCGACGGAAAACGGATAAGTCATCGCCACGGTCGGCTGAAATGTCGAGCGCGCCATCTTGAGGGGATCAAGAACACGCTTCTGGACGGCTCTGCTGTACGACTCGCCGGAGAGCCGCTCGACCAGATAACCCGCGATCACGAATCCGGGATTGGCATATGAGAAGACCGCGCCAGGGTCGGTGAAGAACATCGAATCCCTATACCCACGGACCTCCTCGGCCAAAGCGCTCTCATCATGTCTTCCGAACAGATTCGCGCCATCGGCCAGCCCCGCCGTATGGCTCATCAGTTGATGAGCGGTCACGGACGCGAGCCGGGGCGGCAACCCTTCCAGATATTTTCCAATCGGCGCGTTGAGGTCTATCTTTCCTTCCTCCGCAAGCGAAACGAGCGCGGCGGCGGTGTACATCTTTGTCATCGAGCCGATGCGAAAGAGCATCTCCGGCGCGACCGGTTGCGCTGTTTCCATATTTGAGACGCCGAAGCCTTTCTGATAGACGATGGTCTCGCCTTGTACGATTGCGACTATCGCGCCCGGTGTCTTGGTCTCCTCCAACTCGGCCAGGACCACGCGCTCCAACTCCGCGTAGCGCGGTTGCTGCGCTGCAAGCGGCAATGCGGAAAAGATAAAAAGAATGAGGGCTAAGCCCAGCAGGCGGGCGACAGATTGCGGCATATTAGGTTACCTCCTATGACTTTGGTTCTTCCTGCCATACTGTGAGCGCGCCTAACGCTCCCCGTGATACGGCCCCTGACTATCGCCTAAAAGTCGCTTAAAAGACCAGTCCGTTTACTATAACGCCGCAAATTGCTGGGAATTACACCCGGAGAGGTTAAACGCCTCGCGCCGCCCTTTCATAAATCGCACGTTGAGAGTCCGTCGCTGTTGGCGTCGAGGATGGGCCATGGCCGGAGAGTAGCGCCTCAGGTAGAGGGCTTCAGACAAAGGTTTCTTCTTTAGCCGCTTTCACTCGCAACGCAGCGCGACCATCGGGTCAACCTTCGTCGCCCGCCGCGCCGGCAGATAACAAGCCAGCAACGCCACCGCCAGGAGCAGCAACGCCACCGCCACGAACGTCAACGGATCGGTCGCGCGAACGCCGTAGAGGAAATTGGAGATGAAGCGCGTCAGATCAAAGGTCGCGTTGGAAGTGATCAGGCGCGCCAAGGCGAACGCCGCCGCAGAGCCAATGACGACCCCTGCGCCCGCAAGCCGCATTCCCTGCCCGACGACGCGCCGGAGGATGTTCTCCCGCGTCGCGCCCAGCGTCATTCGAATGCCGATTTCATGCGTGCGCTGCGCGACCGCGTAAGACATCACGCCGTACAGCCCGATGCTCGCCAGCAGCAAAGCCAGCAGCCCGAAGAAGCTGGTCAGTTTTGGGAAGAAGCGTTCCTGAGCCAGCGATTGATCCATCTGCTCGGTTTGGGTTTTGACGCCGAAGAGCGGGAGGTCTTTATCCACCTCGCGCATTGCGGCGCGGATTGCGGCCGTCATTTGCGCCGGATCGCCGGCGGTCCTTACCGTGAAAGTCGTCATGCCGAGCGAGACCTGCGGAAAAGGAAGATAGGCGATGGAGGGAACGTCGCGTCGCGGCCTCAGGTATCGGGAGTCCCTGGCCACACCGACGATCTCGATCTGTCCGCTGTTTTCGGCCCTGCCGAAGCCGAAGCGTTTGCCGAGTGGATTTTCGTCGCCGAAGAAGCGGCGCGCCATTGTCTGATTGATGACCGCTACTCTCGGCGCGCGTTCGTCGTCCTGCGGAGTGAAGCCGCGCCCAGCGAGCAGCGTGATCTCCATTGTCTGAAGATAATTCCAGCGGACCCGCTGCTGAAAGACGTTGTTTTGATTCCTCGGCAATGTGGCGAGCCCTTCGACGTACGCCGGGCCGTTCCTGCCGGCGCCGCTCAACGCCGCGAACTCCGAGATGGTCGCGGAGCGCACGCCGGGGATGGCTTCGATGCGCTCGCACACCCGATGGTAAAGCGGGGCCATCTGATCTGCGCCGTATCCTTTCGCGAGCGGATCAATGTTGAAGATCAACAGGTTCTCCGCGTTGAAGCCCAGAGAAACGTTCTGCAGGTTGTGGAGCGTGCGAATGAACAGCCCGGCGCCAATCAACAATACAAGCGACACGGCCACCTGCGCGATCACAAGCGATTTGCCCAGAACGGAGAGCGATCCTTTCGCGCCTCGCGTGTTTTCTTTGAGCGCCGAATTCAGATCGACGCGCGTCGCCCGCAGCGACGGGGCCAGACCGAACAACAGGCCGGTCAACACCGCGACCGCAGCCGTAAAGCCGAAGACGCGCCAATCCATATGAAGATCCGCGTCGAGCTGGCTGCCTCTTCCGGGACTCCACACCAGCAACAGGTCTTTTGACAACCAGGCTAGCAGCCAACCTAACGCGCTGCCGATGAAGGCCAGCAACAAACTTTCGGTCAACAACTGCCGGACGAGGCGGAAGCGTCCCGCTCCCAGCGCGAGTCGCACCGCCATCTCCTGTCGCCGCGTGACCGCTCGCGCCAGCAACAGGTTGGCGATGTTGGCGCAGGCGACGAGCAGCGTTAGCCCGACCACGATCAGCATGACTCGCAGTGGCTGCTCGTAAGATTGGCGCAGGCCGATTTCCCCCTGCCCACCCGGCTGCGCGCGCAAATGCGGCAAATCGGGCGTCCTGGAATCCGGCGGGAGACGGTTCGCTGGCGCGGCTTCCCAGCCCGCCATAGCGCTCTGTTGAAAAATCCCTTCGAGTTCCTCGCGCGCCTGTTCCAAACTCACTCCCGGCTTCATCCTTCCCATTACCCGCAGCCACCAGTACCAGGCTTGAGCCAATTCCGCTCGGCTTTGACTATCCTGTTCGAGACGCGGCGTCAGCGCCAACGGGAGCGTGAGATCGGGCGAGTCGCCCACTACCATCCCGGAGTAAAACTGTGGCGGAGTCACGCCGACGATGGTAAAAGGCGCGCCGTTGATGTTGATCGTTTTCCCCACGGCCGCCGGGTCGAGTCCGAACCGGCGTCGCCAGTAGCGAAAACTGATTACCGCGATAGGATCGGCCGAAGCCCGATCATCATCATTGTTAATCATTCGTCCAAGCGCAGGCCGCACGCCTAACGCGGAGTGAAAATTGCCCGAGACCAGTTGCCCTCTTGCCACCTCCGCCTGCCCGTCCACACTCACATTGAGTTCGCCTCGCGGCGCGAAAGCGAAGAGATCGGAAAGCGTCTGTGTGTGAGCGCGCATCTGCTCGAAGGCCGGAACCGAAAAGGATGTGCCGATGGTCAGTCCGGTTCCTGGCTCTCCATATCTCGTCCCGTTGTGCGAAATATCGGGCGATCTATCTCCGCTCGCCCATTTGAAGAGCGCCAGTTCCTCCGGCTTATTGACCGGCAACATTTTCAACAATACCGCGTCCACCAGGCTGAACAGCGCCGTGTTCGCGCCGATGCCGAGCGCCAGTGAAAGAACAGCGACGGCTGTGAAGCCAGGGCTTTTCAGCAACTGCCGAATTCCGTAGCGCAAGTCTTGCAAAAGTGTTTGCATAATTCCCCTCGTTTTTACTCATCAACGCTCCGGCGCCTGTAACGCCGTGTGGCGCTAACCTGGGTACGCATCGCTTCCAGCGTGCAGTCTTGGTTAGTGCTCTGCTAAATAAGTTATCAAACACTATTGAGACGACGAATCAGTACCGCGAGCGGTAGCGAGCGTGGCTTTGGCCAACGGCCGCTCGCTACCGCTCGCGGTACTGATCCAGTCGATGCCTTACA
>DATEMG010000261.1:0-11959 GCA_035275805.1 Blastocatellia bacterium | reverse complement strand
CCTGTCGCGCGTAGCTGACTTTCGATCTGCAGCAGCAGAACGCCTCCGACCACCGCCGCGCCGCCGGCGATCTGCGTCGGCTCCATCCTCTCGCCGAGCCATGACCATGCGACTGACGCCGCGACGACGGGTTCGAGCATTGAAGCCAGTGAAGTTCGACTGGCCTCCAGATGTCGCAGACTGGCCGAATAGAGCGCGAACGGCAAAATCGTCGCCACGCTGGCCAGGTAGATGAAGAAGACCCACATCGAAAGGTCGATGCTCGCCCAGGCGATCTTCCACGGCGGACGGACCGTCAGCCAGACGACGGCCGAAGTCAGAAACACATACGTGACCATAGTGCGCGGATCATAACTTTTCAGCACCTGTTTGCCGTATGCGGTATAAAACGCGAAGCAGAGTCCCGACCCGATTGCGCACATAGTCCCTGCCAGCGATATTCGCGCGATCCCCCCTTCTTGTCCCAGGACCATCATTGCGCAGCCACATATCGCCGTAATCGCAGCCGCTATTTTCCCGCCGGTCATTTGCTCAGTCTTTGACAACACGCCATAAACCATCAAATGCACCGGCGCGAGGTATTGCAAGAGCAGCGAGTACCCGACGCTGACCATCGTCAGCGACAAATAGTAGAAGCCTTGATTGAGGGTCAATCCTACCGCGCCGAGCAGAATGAGCGAGAAAATGTCGGCGCGGCGGACTTTCAACAAATGCGGCGATTTCAGCCCCAGCCAGACAATAAGAATCGCCGCCGCGATCAATGTGCGGAAAACCAGCAGTTCGTCCGGGCGCATTTGTCGCTGGAGCAGATACTTTGTCACGACGCCCGAGAACCCCCACAGCACGGCGGCTGCGGCCGCGAGCAGGTAGCCCTTCAGATGGCTCGGCGCGCCTGTATTTAAATCTAAGCGGTGACGCAAAAATTCCGAGGTATGATCGTTATTCATCTGCCGTATGAAATACGGCAGATGGCATATTAAATCTTGATGTTATAGACCTTGATCTTGCTGTTGAGCGTCGTATTGTTCATTCCGAGCAATTTCGCGGCGCGGCTCTGATGGCCGCCGGTTATTTCGAGCGCGCGGCGGATCAATTCGATTTCGAAGCGAGAGACCTCGTCATAGAAGGAGATGCCGCGGGTGATGTCGAGCAAGGCCGCCGATTCCGCCATGTCCGCCGCGTCGCCGGATTGCGATCGCGGGCTGACTATTTCCTCTCGCAGGCAATCGAGCGTGATCTCGTCGGCGCGAGCGACGATTACTGCGCGCTCTGTCGCCGTTTCAAGCTCGCGCACGTTGCCGGGCCATGAGTAACTTTCGAGCGTCTTCAGCACCTCAGGCGTGATCTGGTCGGAGATCGTCCGCCCGTTCTCTTCGTTGTATTTGCGTATGAAGTGCTGGGCGAGAGGCAGAATGTCTTCCCTGCGGTTGCGCAGGGGCGGCAGGTGAATGTTGATGACGTTCAAGCGATAGAAGAGGTCTTCGCGAAAATCACCGGACCTGACGGCGCGCTGGAGGTCGGTGTTGGTCGCGGCGATGATCCGCACGTCGACCTTGCGCGGTTGCGTGTCGCCAAGCGGTGTGAATTCGCGCTCCTGAATCACGCGCAGCAGCCGCGCCTGAGTTTCGGGCGGGATCGTGCTGATCTCGTCGAGGAAGATCGAGCCGTTGTCGGCGACTTCGAACAGTCCTTTTTTGGCGGCGACGGCGCCGGTAAACGCGCCTTTCGTATGGCCGAAGAGTTCCGATTCCAGAAGTTCCGACGGAATGTTGCTGCAATTGACCGCGACGAACTGCCCGGTCTCGGCGCGCGGACTGGAGAAATGGATCGTGCGCGCGACGACCTCTTTGCCGGTGCCCGATTCGCCGGTGATCAGCACAGTCGAACGCGCCGGCGCGACCTGCTCGATCAGGTCGTAAACTTCGCGCATAGCGATCGAATTTCCCACGATCTGCTTGCGGTCCGCCGATTCGCGCAGCGCGCGGCGCAACACCCGGCGTTCCTCGTCGCCGCGGCGGCGCGAGATGCCTTCGGCGACTCTGCGCAGGATGACCGCGTTTTCAAACGGCTTGCGTATGCACCTGAAAGCGCCCATCTCCCAGGCGGCGATGGCCGTGTCGAACGTCGCGTAGGCGGTGATCATAATCACCGCTGCTTCGCGGTCGAGCTTCAATATTTCCTCGAGCGTCCGCAATCCGCCGATGCCCGGCATCGAGACGTCAAGTAGCACCGCGTCAAACGTCCGCTCGCCGAAGCGCGCCAGCCCCTCTTCGCCCGTCTTGGCCAGATCGACGCGATAACCGTCCTGCGAGAGAAGGCTCTCCAGAACATCGCGCATTACTTCTTCATCATCTACAACAAGAACGTTGCCTTTTTTCGCCATATCTAAAAAGTAGCACAGAGTCCCAAGCTCTGCATAACTCAATTGTGCTTGTGATCGGGCTCTTTAATCTGATCCTGTCTCATAGGTTTGGTTTTCAGATCGAATCGAAGCAATTCGGCCGGCGCGCCGCCGGTGTTTTCAAATTCGACCGCCGCGCCTTGCTCTATCCAGCCTGTTTTGCCCGCCTCAAGCAATAACTTCGACGGCCTGGCTTTCCCCTTCTTGAATTTGAAGTTCGCCGGAGCGAGCGCCACCAGAAGCGCGGGTTCGTTTGCTCCGGTCGAGACGACCAGCTTTTTACGCGGCGCGACGGCCAGCCGTGTCGCGCGAATCTGTTCGTTCTCGAATTGAACTTTCTGGAAGTTCTCGCTCGCCGGGTATTCTTCCGGTTGGAACTTGCCGCGCAGGCTCTTGGCGTTGACCGGCTCGGTCTTGAATTCGATCCGCACGAAATCGCTCGGCGTGTCGCCTGTGTTTTCGACTTCGTGAGTCTCCTTGACCGCGTACCAGAGCCGGAAGCTGCGGGCTTTGACGTCCGGTCTGGTGATTGCGCCGTAGCTCAATCCGACATGCCTGAAGATGACCGGGCCGCAGTCATTCAAATAGACGAAGGCCGCCGCCGTCGCCGGATGATCGTGTTCGGGAATCTTGTCTTTCGGGGCGTAATGAACGCGGAGAACTTTGACCCAATCGTTCTCGAAGTCGAGTTTGTAAGCCTGCGGGGCGACCTTCACCGGGTCTTGCGCCAGCGCGGAAGCGGCGAGCAGCAAGGAGGTCGCCAGGGAGCGGATGAATGTCATTGCGTGTTTCTCCTACTCTGGTTGCGATTTCGATGGCGGATCGCATCGATCCCTAGACATTGTGATAAACTGCCGACCGAAAGCATACAACGACATGCGTGATTTGTCCTTATTTGCCGGGGAGATTTTCATATCGTCGTACAGGTTAATGGAACGCGGATGACGCGGATAAGGCGGATCATCGCAGATAAGAGCTAAAAGTGATCGGCGTGAATCCGCCTTATCCGCGTCATCCGCGTTCCATTGAAGAGGCGTTTATAATGACCGTGAAACTTTACTGGGAAGATGCGCGTTTGACGCGATTCGCCGCGCGCGTCACCGACGCCTGGCTGCAAGGCCCCCATAGAATCATCGCGCTCGATCAATCGGCATTCTATCCGACCGGAGGCGGACAGCCCTGCGACGCCGGTACGATCAACGCGGCCCGCGTGATCGATGTCGAGATGGCCGACGACGGGCGGATACTGCACCGCCTTGACTCGGACATTTCGTTCGCCGCCGGCGAAGAAGTGACCTGTGAGGTCGACTGGCGCCGCCGCCGCGACATGACTCAGCAGCACACGGGCCAGCACATCCTCTCGCAAGCCTTCTTCCGGCTTTTCGGCGCCGAGACTAAAGGCTTCCGCATCACCGACCGGACGACCGAGATCGATCTGACGCTGGAAGCGCAGCCGGACGAGATCGAGCGCGCTATCGCGCGCGCCGAAGAACTGGCCAACGACGTAGTCTTCGACAACCGCGAGATCCGCGTCCACAAGGTCACGCCCGAAGAGGCCGCCGCGTTGCCGCTGCGGAAAGAGAGCTTCATCACTGATTGCGTACGCGTCATCGAGATCGCCGATTACGACTGGTCGCCTTGCGGCGGCACGCATGCGGAACGCACGGGCGAGGTCGGACTGATCGCCGTCCGCGGATGGGAGCGCGCCAAGAAGATGACTCGCGTCCATTTCCTTTGCGGAGTGCGGGCGCTCAATGATTATCGCGAGGCAGGCCGCTCGGTTGACGCGATAGCGAGGAAATTCAGCGCCGGCAGGGAAGAGGCCGAATCGTCGGTGTCGAGATTGCTCGACGAGAACAAACGCCTGTCTCGCCGAGCGCGGGAATTGGCCGGGGTTGTCGCAAAGGTCGAAGCTCATGAATTGATCGAGGCGGAGGCGCCAGTCGCCGGAGCGCGAGTCGTTTCTAGAGTCTTTGAAGACCGCGACGTCGAGGAATTGAAACTGCTGGCCCATCGGCTCGTTGACGGCGACAACGTGGTCGCGCTGTTGGCGTCGATAGAGGGCGGGATGGCGCGCCTGGTCTTCGCCAGGTCTGCAAACCTCTCTGTCGACATGAACCCGCTGATGCGGGCGGCGTGTGAACATCTGGGCGGACGCGGCGGCGGCAATTCTGAATTCGCGCAAGGCGGCGGGTCGAAAGTAAGCGAGCTCGACAAGGCGATGGAAATATCCAGGGCGGCTGTGGCGACGAATCATCCGCGCGCTTGAGGGGGAGCGATGCTTTTTATCGGCAATCTCATGAGGTATACTGACTTTTCACCGGGATCTTTCAAGTGATTTTGCTCTGGGTGAAATGGATACGAGAGCGTCGTGACGAATTCACTAACTAATAGGTCGCTCTCGATGACGACAATCTGATTGCTCACAGCTCTGATCCATCTGAACGTACACATCATTTTACGCCCTAGCCATACAAGGGCGCCATCAAAGTTCTCAACATTGTCCTCAATAGCGTTGTCAGCTTCGCTCGCAAGATAGGTCTTTCGCGAAACACTCTGTACAGGCAGAGCCAGACGATGAGCGTCACTCTGACGTTGCGCGACGATCCGGCCAGATCGCGCATCAAGATCAAGGACGGCCGCGCCCAGCTCGATTTCCGCGAAAGCCGGCAGGACATCGAGAACCTCCGCCAGTGCTTCCTGCTCGCAGCGCGCGGATTTCTGGCCGTCGGGGCGCGCCGCGTTTTTCTGCCGATGCTGCGCCCGCCGAAGATCGAGCGCGAATCCGATTTGAAACAGGTTGAGAAGATGAAGTTCGGCTACGACGACCTGCTGCTCTATTCGGACCATACCAGCGGAGGAAACGCTTACGGCAAAGACCCCGAGCGCGGAGTGGTCGACGCGGGAGGCAGGTTGTTCGGCAGTGAGAATGTTTATGTGGCCGATTCGAGCCTGTTCCCGACCGCGTCCGGGATCAATCCGTCCTGGACAATCATGGCGCTTTCGCATCGGGTGTCGTCACAGTTGGCGAAATCTTTGGGCTGATTGCAACAGAGAGCGTAAAGGGAAAGAGAGGACGAGAGACGGGGCGACAGGGCGACGTGGCGACAAGGCGAATGGGACGGAAATCGACGGCGCCTTTCTCGCCTTCGCCCCGTCGCCCCGTCGCCCGGTCACCCGCGTCTGCGGCTGCGGTGGCTCAATCCAGATCTTGATGCGCCAGTTTTCGCTCCAACGCTGCGCGGTCCCATTTGGCCAGGTCGGCGGCCGCGTCGTAGGCGCTTTGCAGAAATCGCATCAGCGTTCGATCAGGCTCTTTCGCCCGGCGCACTACTTCGTAAGGCAGGATGAACTCTTTCATCTCGGGGCTGTAATAAGCCTCATCGGGCTCGGGGCTCCATCCGGCGAACCCTTCCGGCTCGGGGTAAGCGTAGGAGTAAAAGACCGGCTCGGGAGAGGAGGCGTTGCCTGGCCAGAAGCCGGCGCTGCTGACTTCGTGCGAGTAGGCTTCGCGCACGACGGAATCCGGTGTGTTCGGAACGCTCGGGTGTTCTGGCGCTCGCCGGCCGGAAAACCGGGTCACCGCCAGATCGAAGCCTCCCCAGAAAAAGTGAACCGGGCTGCATTTGCCAATGAACCGCGATCGGAATTGCTGCATCACCCGGTCGGCCTGCGTCAGAGCGAGCCAGAAGCGATGGGCCTGTCCGCCGTCGTAAGCGGCGTGTTTGGCGTCTTTCTCGAAAGGGATAGGATTTTCGACCTCGGACGGCGTCGTAAGGATGTTGACCTCGATGTCGAGCGAACGCAGCCCCGCCATGAAATCGCGGTAGAACTCGGCCACCGATTGCGGGCGCAGCGCGAAAGAGTGAGCCGCTCCGTCACTCGTCCCGATGCGAAGCTCGTGGTCAATAAAATCGAAATCGACCTGAAACGTGCGCCCGCCGTAAGGAATCGGCGAAGTCGTAAGGCCGCGCGAGGTGACGTACAGAGGCGCCTGCCACCAATGATTGATCATCGGCGATTGCGCGAGCCGCGTCTTGCCGACGATCTGAGCCCACATGTGCAAGGTTTCGCAGGTCTCCCGCCATTCAATGAAAGGCAGACTCGGCCAAGCCGCATCCGCAAGCCGGTTTGGCGGCGTCTGTCGTCGAACTGGTTTCGCCGTCATCTTTCACACCTCGAGTTCGTAGTCCCGCCTTTAGGCGGACGCGTCGGGCGCAGATCTATTGCGTGATGCCAAACGCTTCCGCCTAGATCAGTTTGCAATTGAGGGTCTCCCGTCTCAAAGTCGTCCGCCGATCAAGACATACAACTGGCGTGCCTCGTCGAAGCGCGCATTCCCGGGATTCGCCGAAAATAATGGAATGGAGTTGAGGCTCCCCAGCACATAATGGCGAGGTGTAAGAGGAAGGACTATGTTTGGGCCGCAAGCGCGCGTCAGGAGGCCGTCACCGCCAGATAAATCACAAAAATCAGCGCCTCGAACAGTAAGAGGACCGCCGCAAAATAGCCCAGCAGCTTGACTTTTTCTTTCGAAAGACCCAACGGGCTACGCGAGGATTTGAGCGCGGCCGAGTCGCGAATGGCGACGCTGTAGTACGCTTTCATCTCCGCATTTTCGATTGTGAGTTCGGAGAGTTTACGCTCCGCCTCCACTCTTAAGACGCTCGCCGCTTTCAACGCGGCCTCCATTTCGGCGAGCTTGCGCTCGGCGTCGAAGTTGAATTTTGCCTTTTCATTGTCGGCGACGGCTTCCGACTCTGCGAGCCTTTTTTCGATCTCTCCACGAGCTTGCCTCTCCGCCTCGAGCTGCGTGTAGAGCTGTTGGATCATCTCTTCGGGATCAAGGCCGATCTCCTCAACGCCGGTCTGGGCGATGGCCACTTCTCTAGCCTTGATGGCGGCCTCTGCTTGCTCAAGGTCGGCCTGGAACCTGGTCCAATCCATCTCCAGCTCGCTTTTGAATTTGTTTTCGAGCGCCTGCGCCCTCTTCTCGGCCGTTACCCGCATCTGGACCTCGAGTTGCAACCTGGCCTCAATGTCCTCGCGCTTCAATTCGGCCTCTTTCTCGCGCGCCCCGGCTTCGCGCATCAACAATTCCATTTCTCGCGCCGCCTCTCCAGCGGAAATAACTTTCTTATCGACCTCGCGGAGGTTGATCTCCAATTCGATGATACGTCTTCTGGCTTCTTCGAGGGCGATGGCTGTAGATTCGGCGATGGCGGTCTTCTCACCGAGGTTGCGGGCGGTGGATATCAATTCGGCTTCGACGGCGAGCGCGTTCGAGTCTGCGGCGACAGCCTTGTCTTGGATTTCGCGTAAGCCGACCTCCAATTCGGCGATGCGTCTTTCAGCTTTCCCAAGGGCGAGCAAGCTCGGCCCGGCCGCGGCGGCCTTCTCCTTGAGGTCGCGGACGACGGTCTCCAATTCGGCGATGCGCCTTTCGGCCAATTCGACCGCCTCCTCGGCAGATTCCGTGAACTCGATCCTCTCCTCAAAGTTGCGGAAGTTGTTGTCCAATTCGGCTAAGCGCCTTGCGGCCTCTTCAAGGGAGGTCGCCTTCCCCTGGAGATTATTGATGCGAGCCTCCAATTCGGCGATGTAGTTTTCGGCCTCCTCAAGAGCGCGCGCGGATGATTGCGTTTGGGCTTTGGCGTCCTCTTTGACCCGAGATAGCGCCGTTTCGGTCAGCCTGAGCGTCTCGGTTTCCTGTTTCAGCCTGGCTCTGGTCTCCGCCAGGGCCAGCTCCGTATCGAGGCGCAATAAATCTGCGGACTGGGCGGACCCGAGCCGCTTTTTGTATTCGTCTTCTATGTCTATGGCGCGCTGTTCGGCCAGGAGTCGCAGCGCCACCTCCTGCTTAAATTTGGTTTCGAGCTGTTTGTATCTCTCTGTAGCCTCTCTCTCTCTCTCCTCGGCATCGCGGGCGCGAGTTATGATCTCGGCCCGCAACCTCTCCGACCCGCCTGACGACATCTCCCCGTTGTCGGAAATACTCTGCGGCTCTACCCCGGCCCCTTCCCGCGACGAATCTTCGAGAGAAAAAGAGTCGTCGTTTGTCCGGGGGTACACGGAGTTTATATATCTATCGAATCGCTGAATCGCAGAGGCGTTTGAGGGTTCAATCTCCGCCTCGGTGACCTTGTCTGTGGGCATCATTGAATTACTCCTGGTCTTCGATTCGTTCGCCTGCGCCGGGTGGCGCGGAATCTAAATTGCAAATCCCAGTGGGCGCGCCGCATCGAGTAGAGCGCGGGGGGCCATGATGATGGACTTCATTAATAGGCATTCGACGGTGGGGCGTCGGATAATCGGCGCCGTACAAGGACCGGTAGCGACCTGATAGGCTCATAGGTGTATCACAATTACGAATTCAGCAGGTCGCTACCGCTCCCTGTATCGCACAATTCCAAGATAACATTATGACGAGATGGGACATTTAACACAGAAACAGAGGCCTAAGTCAACTGTCATTTCCTGATCTGTCTAATGGTGTTACGGATGAATCCTTGTTTGGGAGGCGTGTACTGGGCGCCCTCTTCGGCTTTGACGATCGCGACGGCCTCGGCTTCGATGGCGGTGAAGAACTGACCGGCAAACATCTTCGCCGTGGAGTGAACCATCCGCTGGCCCACGCCGGCGATGGTTCCGCCGACGCCAGTCTCGCCGGTGTAATTGACCAGGGTCTCCTCGCCTTCCTCTGTCAGGTCGATCGAGCCTTCCCCTTTCAGGAATCCCGCCAGGCCTTTGGCATCGACTATCATCTTGTAATGCTCAGGTTCTCGCATCTCTTCCAGTTTGATCCAGCCCGTGTAGACTCCTTTGATCGAACCGACGCCCGCTTTCAAAGTCATCTTGTAATAGCCGTCGCCGGCCACTTCGAGTGATTGGCATCCCGGCACGCAGCGTCGCAGGATTTCAGGGTCGATCAACAGTTGGTACAGCAAAACGCGCGGCGCTTTGATCGCGTGAGACCCATCGATTTTCATTCGGATCACCTCTCATTTGGGAAAAGTCTATTTGATGCGTGTGCGCTGTGTGATTATACTTCGCTGAGGTATTTAGCGATACCGGGAGCGCCAGCTACCAGGGCTTCGATTATCAGACCATTTGGTCGAGGCTTCGGGTCGCTGACGTTTCCAGGCGCCGCTCACTCTAAGAAAACAGTCAATACTGAAACCATGACATTGAACGCTTCTCTTTTTCCGCGAGGGCTTCGTTTTTTTCTGAGTCTTTGCTCGCTAATCATCTTTGTGGCGGCCTTTTCGAGTTGTATGAAGAAGGCCGACCCGGTGGGCGTCTGGCGTGGGACCATCCGGAACAATTCTGGCGAAGTGGTCGCATTCACGCTCGAAGTCAAACGCGAGGGCGATGGGATCGTCGGGGCGCTGGTCAACGGCGACGACCGCACCGTATCGACCAGCGGCTCGTTCGAGGGCGACACGCTCAAATTGCGCTATGACTTTTACGACGCCGAACTGACCGTAGTGATCGCCGGCGACACGTTGGCCGGGGGCTTCACGCGACAATGGCGAAAACAGACCCTCGTGCGCAAACTGCTCGCCCAACGCGTCGTCGGAAACGACGATGCCGCTTCAAATCCGTCGACGTCGTCAAACAATTCTCCCGACATCAGCGGCGAATGGGTGATGCGCGTCGGCGAAGAGCCGAAGGTCAGTTTCTGGCGCGCGGCGTTCAAACAGCAAGGCTCCGGGGCCAAAGGCACAATCATTCCCCTTTCGGGCGATTGGGGAGAGATGACCGGCTCTTTTGAAAACAATCAATTGACGCTCAACCGCTTCGACGGGATCAATTGTCGAGTCTTCAAAGCCACGCTGACGCCGCAGGGCTCGCTCGAAGGCTTCGTCGATTTCGGCCTCTCCGACCCGAAGCGCAAAGTCGTCGCCGAACGCCTGACCGCCGGGAACAAAACGAGCGTCGAGAGTCTGCCAGATCCGGCCAAACACACGCGAATGAAGAACCCGACCGAACCGTTCCGCTTCAGCTTCCCCGACCCGGACGGCAAGACGATCTCTTCGACCGACGATCGGTTTAAAAACAAGGTCGTGATCGTCACGATCACAGGCAGTTGGTGCCCGAACTGTTACGACGAAGCGCCCGTCCTGCAGGAGTTTTACGACCGCTACCGCGATCGAGGGTTGGAAGTGGTTGCGCTATCGTTCGAATATACCGGCGACGCGGCGCGAGACAGCAGACAGGTCAGGGCCTTCGCCAAACGCCTCGGTGTCAAGTACCCGGTCTTGTACGCCGGCGGCCTTGAGAACGTCGAAAAGGCGCTCTCGCAGCTGGATAATTTCAGCGCTTACCCGACGGCGATCTACATCGGCCGCGACGGCCTGGTGAAACACATTCACGCGGGTTTCGAGGGGAAAGCCACGGGTGAGCGTTTCACGAGGCTCAAGGCTGAAATGGAAGCGTTGATCAAGGACTTGCTGGAGCCGCAGGCGACAAGGGGAGGATGAAAATGGATCGAAAACCGGATCCGGTTCAACCGGCTGTGACGACATTCTGAAACAATTAAAGTGCGGCGCGGCCTGTACCGTAGGTTGTCCAACCTGCGGAGGGCTTCATACCCCAGCCGCTTGATTACAACTGAACGCTTCAATAACCAAGCCTCCGCAGGTTGGACAACCTACGGTACCTTTTTCCAGGGATCTAAGGAGGAAAACCATGTCAGATAGAATCAATCGCCGAGAGTTCATCAAGCGCGGCGCCGCGACGGGCGCCGGGGCTGGCTTGACGCTGGGTATGAGCCGCCGCGCCGGGGCTGCGTTCGACAACGCGGACAGTCCGAACGGGCGCGTCACGCTCGGGTTTATCGGGACCGGCGCGCGCGCGCACCAGGTCCTCGACGACGTAATGAAGGTTCCGGGTTTCGAGGTCGTCGCGCTCTGCGACGCGTACAAAGGCCGACTCGACCATGCCGTCGAGATGACTGGAGGCCGGGCGAAACCTTATAAAGACCACCGCGAATTGTTGGCCGCGCCGGGCGTCGACGCCGTATATATCGGCACGCCCGACCACCTGCATAAGCGGCACGTCATCGACGCGCTGGAAGCGGGCAAGGACGTTTACGTCGAAAAGCCGCTCAGTTACACAGTCGCAGAAGGCGTCGAGATGATCGCGGCGGTAAAGAAGACCGGGCGCATTCTGCAAGTCGGCAGCCAGAACATCAGCTCACCTGCGCAGATCAAGGCCAGGGAGATCATCGCCTCGGGACGCCTGGGCCAGATCACGATGATCCGCGCGACGGTCAATCGTAACACCGCCGGCGGCGCATGGATCTACCCGATCCCGCCGGACGCCAACCCGGAGACTGTCAACTGGGAGATGTTTTTAGGCTCGGCCCCGAAGCGGCCGTTCAGTTTGGACAGATTCTTCCGCTGGCGCTGCTACGAAGACTATTCCGGCGGAATGGCCACAGACCTGTTCGTTCATGTGATGACGACAATCCATTTCGTGATGGGCGCGCAGGCGCCGGACATGGTCATGGCCGCCGGCTCGCTTTATCGATGGACGGAGTCTCGTGACGTGCCC
>DATEMG010000260.1:0-3647 GCA_035275805.1 Blastocatellia bacterium | reverse complement strand
CGGCGATGGTCGGCATGAGCCAATCCACTTTCAACCGCTTCTTCAAGCAGGCCGCTGGAATGACCTTCGTGGATTACCTGACGCATTTGCGAGTGACCAGAGCTCGCCAGTTGTTGCGCGACCAGAGCTTGAGCATCGCCGAAATTTCCAACCTGGTGGGCTTCACCGATCAGAGCTATTTCGATAAACGGTTCAAGGAACATTTCGGCAAATCGCCGCGCGAATGCCGGGAAATGGCAAAATCGTCGTAAAAAAAGGCAAAATCTTTCTAGCCGCGCTTGCCCGCCGCCCGCAATACTTCGGCCTCATCAAAAATGCGTGTCGAATTCGAAGCGCCGTCTGACGCGCGTCAATCTCGCATGCGCATCTCTCGAAATGTCAGCGCAGTTAAGGCTGAACCCCGCAAACCCGAATAGGAGAAAACCATGAGTATCAAAATCTCCGCAATCCATCGGCTTGTCGCTGTTCTTTTCACACTCTGCCTGCTCGCTTCGCTCGCATTGGCGCAATCCACCGGGGGCGCGCAGCTTTCCGGCCTGGTGTTGGACGAGAGCGGCGGCGCCGTCGCGGGCGCGGAAGTCACGGTTACGCAAACCGCCACCGGCGCCTCGCGCACCGTCACGACCGACGCCGACGGCGGCTATAGCTTCCCCAATCTGCCCGTCGGGCCTTATCAATTACAGGTCAGGAAGCAGGGCTTCAGCGCCTACGTGCAGACGGGCATTGTCTTGCAGGTCAACGTCAACCCGACGATCATTGCGACGCTCAAAGTCGGCGCGGTGACGGACCAGGTTCAGGTGACTTCGGACGCCGCGCTGGTAGAGACGCGCAGCAACGGCGTAGGCCAGGTGATTGACCAGCAGCGCGTCGTCGAATTGCCGCTCAACGGGCGTGTGGCGACCGAATTGATTTTCCTTTCGGGCTTGTCGACAGCGGCGCCGGCGGCGGATTTGAATACGAATAAAAACTACCCGACCGTCACTATCTCGGTCGCGGGCGGACTGGCGAACGGCATGACGTATGTGATGGACGGCGGCACGCATAACGACCCGTTCAATAACCTGAATCTGCCGATGCCGTTCCCCGACGCCTTGCAGGAATTCAAGGCCGAGACCAGCGCATTGCCCGCGCGCTACGGCCATCATGCGGCGTCGGCGGTCAACATCGTCACTAAATCGGGCACGAATAAATTTCACGGCGACTTGTTCGAGTTCGTGCGCAATTACAAATTCAACGCGCGGAACTTCTTCGCCTCGCAACGCGACAGTCTGAAGCGCAACCAATTCGGCGGCGCGCTGGGCGGCCCCGTCAGACAGAACAAGCTGTTTTTCTTCGGCGGCTATCAGGGCAAGACAGAGAAATCGAATCCGGGCACGACCATCAGTTTTGCGCCGACGGCGGCGATGCGCGCGGGTGATTTCACGGCCTTCGCTTCGGCGGCCTGCAACGGCGGCGTGGCGCGCGCGCTGGCCGCGCCCTTCGTCAACAACAAGCTCGACCCGTCGAAGATCAATCAGCAGACCTTGAATTTTTTGAAATTCACGCCAACGCCGACCGACCCTTGCGGCAGGCTGCAATACGGCATTCTGGCCAACAACAACGAGCATCAGGCGATCGGCAAAATTGACTATACGATCAACGACAAGCATACGGTGTTCGGCCGTTACTTCTTTGCCGATTACGCCAGCCCCAATCCGTTTGACGGCGTGAACGTGCTGGCGATGAGCCGCGTCGCGCAATTCAATCGCGCGCATTCATTCGTGCTGGGCGACACGTATCTGCTCAGCGCGAATACGATTTTCTCGACGCGCGCGACGCTCAACCGCACGCGCAACCTGCGCTTAGTTGATCCGTACTTTTCGCCAGCCGATCTGGGCATTCAGGTCTACAGCCCGGTCGAAGGCTTCGCGGGCTTCACGGTCACGGGCAACGGCTTTGCGATTGGCGCGGGCGCGACCAATCCGGGCTATTTCAATTCGACGAATTACCAGATCGCCGAAGACGTCGATCTGATTCGTGGCTCGCATCAGATCTCCCTGGGGGTGAATTTCATTCACAACAACATCAACACCTCAAACAATCGCCCGACCAATGGGCAATTTACGTTCAACGGGCAGGTGACGGGCTTGCCGCTGGCCGATTTCATGGCGGGCATTCTGAGCGGCGGTTTCATTCAGGGCAATCCGATCTTCGACAACCAGCGGCAGAATTACATCGGCGTTTACGCGCAAGATTCGTGGAAGCTGAATCAGCGGCTGACAATCAATGGCGGCGTGCGCTGGGAGCCTTACCTGCCGATGGAACATCCTTTCGGCTGGGTGAGTCACTTCGATCAGGCGGCTTTTGTCGCAAGCGCGAAGAGCGCCGTTTATAAAAACGCGCCTGCCGGATTGACCTTCCCCGGCGACGCGGGCTATCCGGGTAAGTCCACGACCTCCGGGCGCATAGCGCAATTCGCGCCGCGTTTGGGAATGGTCTTCGATCCGAAGGGCGACGGCAAGATGACGGTGCGCGCGTCCTACGGCATTTTCTATGACAACCCACATCTATTCTTCAACACGCGCTTTGCGAACAATCCGCCCTGGGGCGCGCAGATCACGCTCTCGAATCCGGCAGGTGGGTTGACCGATCCCTATCAAGGTTTTCCCGGCGGCAATCCCTTCCCGGCGCTCGCCAACATATCTCCGAACAGCTTCTTTCCGCTGGCCGGCATATATGTCAACGCGCCGCTCGATATCAAGCCGACCTATTTGCAACAGTGGAATCTGAGCGTGCAGCGCCAGATAGGTGAATGGCTGTTTGCGGGCAACTATCTCGGTAACAAATCCACGCACTTGTGGACGGGACGCGAAGCGAACCCGGCGGTCTTCGGCGCGGGCGCGACGCTGGGCAATACCAATCAGCGCCGCGCGCTTAACCTGCTGAATCCAGCGCAGGGGCAGTTTTACGGAACCATCGGGGAGATTGATGACGGCGGCACATCGAGCTACAACGCCATGCTGCTGTCGGCGCAACGCCGCCTGGCGAATAATTTCAGTGTGCTGGCGAATTACACCCTGTCGCATTGCATCAGCGATCCGGCGACTACGGAAATCACCGGCCCGACATACGTGAATCCCAACAACCGCCGAGCCGACCGGGCGAATTGCGATTCTGACCGGCGCCATGTCGTAAACGTTTCGTTTGTCGCGCGAACGCCGCAATTCGCGAATCGAGCGCTGAACCTGATTGCTTCGGGCTGGCAGCTTTCGGGCATCGTGCGGGCGCAAAGCGGAAACTATTCAACTGTTACTACCGGTGTGGACAACGCGCTGACCGGCGTCCCCGGTCAACGCGCAGTGCAACTGCTGGCCGATCCTTACGACGCGAACAAGACGGTGGATCATTATCTGAATCGCGCGGCGTTCGGGGCGCCCGCGTCGGGAACGTATAGTTCGCTCGGCGCATTCACGATTCTGAATCCGGGCAGCCTGCAGATCGATACCGGGCTGTCGCGCAGCTTCCGTGTGCTGGAAGGGCAAAGCATTCAGTTCCGCTGGGAAGTCTTCAACGTCCCGAACCGGCTGAACGCCAATGCGCCGGTGACCGCGCTGAACAACGCGACCTTCGGCAGGATTCTGAGCGCGCAAGACCCGCGCATTATGCAG
>DATEMG010000259.1:0-4997 GCA_035275805.1 Blastocatellia bacterium | reverse complement strand
AACGACGGCGACTTCGGCTACGGCGTCTTCATGCTCGACGCGAAGAGCCGCGCCGCCGTAATGTCGAGAATCGGCGGAATCGACGATCCGTTTCTCCGCGCGATGCTGTGGGGCGCGCTTTGGGACGCCGTGCGCGGGGTCGAAATGAATCCGCGCGATTATGTGGCGCTGGTTTTGAAGGCGCTGCCGACGGAGACCGATCTGGAGCTTACGCAGAGCCTGCTCGACCGCGCGACGCGGGCCTTCGAGCGATACCTCTCGACGACTGAGCAAAGCGCGATCGCGCCACAGATCGAGTCGCTCTTTTTCGACCGAATGATGAAGGCGGAAGGGACCGATTTGCGGATCACCTATTTCAGGGCCTTCCGTTCGGCGGCGATGACCGCCGAAGCGCGCAATCGACTGAAAGACTTGCTGTCGGGCAAAATGCGCGCGCCTGGAGTTGAGATAAAACCTCTGGATCGCTGGCGCATCATCGCCGCGCTGGTTGCGCGGGAGGACGCGGAAGCCGAAAGCCTGCTTGACACCGAGCGCAAACGCGATATGAGCGACGACGGGCGCAAACAGGCTTACATCGCCGAAGCGGCCCGGGCGGACGCCGCCACGAAGCGAAGGTATTTTGACGACTATCTTAATAACCGCGCCACGCCCGAAGACTGGGTCGAAGGGAGTTTGACCGCGTTCAATTCGCCGAACCAATCGTTGTTGGCGCTGCCTTATCTGGCGCCCGCGCTCGAAGCGCTGCCGCAGGTGAAGCGCCAGCGGAAGATATTCTTCACGCTCGCCTGGCTCAACGCCTTCATCGGCGGCCAGCAGAGCCGGCAGGCGCTGGATCAGGCGCGAGAGTTCTTGCGCGCGAACCGGCTCGACCGCGATCTCGAATTGAAGGTTCTGGAAGTGATGGATGAACTGGAACGGACGGTGAAGATCCGCTCGAAGTTCACCGAACCAGGATGATGGGGGATAGAGGATGGGGGATGGAGGATGGAGGATGGAGGATAGAGGATAGAGAAAGGGATATATGCATGCCTGCGATAATGAGCTTTCGGGATTTGGATGTCTACAAGCTCGGTTTGGGAGAAGCCAAAAAGCTTTTTATCCTCACAAGGTCCTTTCCGAGTGAAGAAAAATACTCATTGACAGATCAAATCCGGCGTTCGTCCCGCGCTGTTAACGCATTACTCGCCGAAGCATGGGCGAGGCGGAGATATGTCGCTGCATTTGTCAATAAAGTGAATGAAGCATTGGGTGAAGCGATGGAAACCCAAGCCTGGCTGGATCATGCGCTGGCTTGCGATTATATCGACAGGGAAAGGCATCGTGAGCTTGATGACGCCTGGCAGCGTATCGGCGCAATGCTCAATCGGATGATCGAGCGCGCTGACGATTTTTGTAAACAATCTACGAAGTGAGGAGCAATCTTCAATCCTCGATCCTCGATCCTCGATCCTCAATCCTCGATCCTCAATCCTCAATCCTCAATCCTCAATCCTCGAGTTTTATCGGCCGCGCCACTCGATCAATCGCTCTTTGACGACCTGGGCGTAAGGGTGTTCGGCGATCTCGAAGAGTTCGAGGGCGATTTCAGCCTGGGCTATGGCCTGTTTGCGGTCGCCGGTCTGGTCGAGCGCGAGGCTCAGGTTGAAGAGGGCGTTGGCCTGGGCCTGGATGTCGCCTATTTGGCTGGCGATGTTGAAGGCGCTTGTCAGTATTTCCGTCGCGATCTGGTAATCGCCCGAAGCGACGTAAGCTTCGCCGAGGTTGCTGAGCGCGATGGCCTCACCGCGGCGATCGCCGAGTTCGGAGGCGAGGCGGAGCTGCTTATTGAGCAATTCTATCGAGCGGCTGAGATTGCCGTCGAGGTATTCGGCGATTCCGAGTCCGCCGAGCGCGCTGGCTTCGCCGCGGCGGTCGCCGATCTCGCGCGCGACCAGGAGCGCCTGTTCATGGAAGGCTATCGCCTGCCGGTGACGCTTCAAGGCGGCGTATGCTGACCCCAGGTTGCCGAGCGCGCTGGCTTCGCCGCGGCGGTCGCCGATCTCCCGCGTGATCGTCAATTGCTGGTTGAAAAGCTCGGCGGCGCGTTCGGTGTCTCCCATCGCGTAATGCGTCGTGCCCAGCCCGCCAAGGGCCTGCGATTCGCCGCGTCGCTCGCCGATCTCGCGCGCGGCTTTGAGCTGTTGGTCGAAGAGGACAAGGGCGTTGCGCAGGTCGCCAGTCGCGAAATAAGCCAGCCCCAGATTGCCGAGCGAGTCGGCTTCGCGCCGGCGAGGGCCAACTCGGGAGAAGAGCTCCAAGGCCTCCCGGTGCAAGTCGCAGGCGCGTTTCAGTCCGCCCCCGAGGTAATGTGCGGCGCCCAGCCCGCTCAATGCTTCGGCCTCCCCGCGCCGGTCGCAGGCCTCGCGAGCGATCTCCAGCGCCTGTTCGTAACACCCCATGGCGTGATTAACTTCGGCCAGGTCGTTGTAAGAATCGCCGAGCGCGACCAGGTGGCGGACGGCGGCGTTGCGCTGGTTCAATTTCTGCGCGGCCGTGAGCGCGGCTTCGCTCCAGCGAATGCGTTCGCGCGGGCGCTGGCGCAACTCCAGCACGTACTTGCCCGCGTCGGGATAGGAGTTGCACAACTCGCGGGCGGCGTGATCGTCGTCTACGTGCGTAGCCGCCCAGACCTGCCCCTCCTGAATGTTGCGCCACTCCAGGTCTACGAGCCCCAGCCCCCGCCTGAGAGACTCTCCGCCCTGTTCGTAAAGCGCGTCGGCCTCGTGCAATACGCTCTGGTAATGCGCCGAAAAGCGTTGGCGCGCGAGGGTCAACTCCTGATCGTTCGAACGCGTCTCGGCGAATCGCGCCATCAAGTCATGCAGGCGATAACGCCCTGTGGCCCGATTGCGTTCGATCAGGCTGTAGGCCATCAAACGGTCCAGCGCGTTGTTCGTCCGGACCGGCGTAATCTGCCATAACGACGCCGCGGCGGAGACGTCGAAGGTGTCACGGAAGACGGCCAGCATTCGCCAGAGCTTTTGCAAGCCGGGGACGAGCAGGTCATAACTCATACTTAGCACGGCGTCCACCGGATGGAGCGGCGGACGCGAGGCCGGGGGCGCCAGGCCCGGACCCCTTGCGGCTTTATCCGAGGCGGGGCTGGCCCATTGCAATTTCTCCATCCGCTGGACGTAATCCGAAACCTTCAGATCGGCGCTGATCAGAAGCGCGCTCGCGGCCAGCCGGAGGGCGAGTGGGAGGTGCTCGCATAGTTCCGCGACCTTGGCGGCCTGACCGTCGATGCGCGGAACGATTCTCATCAGGAAGTCGCGCGCCTCGGACGGCGACAAACTATCCAACTGTTTGGAGAATATCCCGGGCAGCGTGATCTGATCGCGCGACGTGACGATGGTTACGCACCCGTCCGGGGCGATGAGCGGGGCGACCTGCTGCGCGCCCGCCGCGTTGTCGAGCAGGAGCAGAGCGCGTTTGCCCATAAGCACGGAGTGATAAAGGCGGTCCAGCTCGATCTCGTTTTCGGGCAGGCAGACGGTCGGCAGATATGCGCGGATGACCGCCGATTGGGCTTCGACGACCGAGAGCGGTTGCGGACTCGCGCCTTTCAAGTCGATGTAGAACTGCGCATCCGGATAATGGGGCTTGAGTTGATCGGCGAGCTTCAGGGCGAGCGTCGTCTTGCCCGCGCCCCCCAGGCCTTGAACGCTCAGGACGCGCACGTCATAGTTGGCGCGCGCGGCGTATAGTTCGACCAGCTCCGCCGACCGCCCGACGAATTCCGGCAAAGGAGGAGGTAGTTGGTGAAAAGTGGCCATTGGCGAGAAGGGAGATTCGATCAGATGGCGATAACGCGCAAAAACATCGTCATCCGTCGAAGAAACGTTGTCCTTATTTTCGCTTCTGTAATTGGCGCGATCCGCCGAAAGGTCTCGGACCGTTTCCGCAGCCACCTGCCGCCTCTCGCCACGGGTCTTCTCCAGGGCTGAGTTTGATACAGCCGCGGCCACTCCCAAACCCTCGCTTTCAACCGTGGCGGTAGTAAAGGCGGGCGGTCGCCCTGAGCCTCGTCCGTTGGAACCCCCGTTGCGCTCGTCGGCCGGATAGTTGATAGGCCGTTCGGGGGGAACTTCCGCTTTGAGGCTGGAGGGCGCGATATCTTCGCCGGTTATAACGGCGCCCGCCAGATTTTCAGCCTCTTCGACCCATCTCTGCGCGAGCTTCGTTTGTCGTCTCAGGTTGAACGTGATCAGGCTTATAGATGCAAGACTTATGGCCAACAAAATCGGCGTCAGACTGGCCAGCGGCTGAATCCATTCTTCCACGATGGGGCTCAGCCCGATTAGCGGGACGAGTACCCTCGCAAGAGTCAACGAGACCGCGCCCAGCAAAACATAAACCAGAAATACGTTTATCCACCTGCTCATCTTTCACACCAGGGTCGGCGTCAAGCAGACGCCATTGTCGTTGTCATCCGTCGTTCGTCATCCGTCGTTCGTCATCCGTCGTTCGTCATCGGCCGCCGGCCGTTTGCCATCGCATTAGAAGTCGCCCGGCTAATGGCAAACGACAACCCGACAATGACCAATGACATGCGCATACGAAGTTCGCGAGTCCGAGGATCGGCGCTTGAAACTCCTCCTCGATGTTGATCGCGAACTCGTCGTCGAATGGCATTGCCAACTCCGCATGAGTGATGCGACAGATTTTTGCAGATTTTGCGGTTCAAAGCCATAGGATCGCGTCTTTGAACTTGGGCTCGCGTCGAGAGCGTTCGCGCAGGTGAAGGAGGCAAAATGGTAAGACTTTTGACTGAATGAGGCAAGGAAAAGCGGGCGCTCCCGGAGGGGGCGTCGCGATCGCTCGGCGACGGGGTCGGATTTTTTTTTGGCTAGATTCAAAGATTTGCATTCTTTCTGATTAATCAGTTCGTGGGGGACCAGGCCAGGATCTCCTTAGCGACCCCGAGTGAATAGTGGCGCGGACTTTAGTCTGCGCAG
>DATEMG010000258.1:0-7573 GCA_035275805.1 Blastocatellia bacterium | reverse complement strand
TCCCGCCGACGCCGTGTTGGTTTCGAGGATTGGGGCTTCGGCGGTGATACTAACCGTTTCTGACACGTTCCCGACTTCGAGTCGCAGGTCGATCTGCAACCTGTCGCCGACGCGAATCTCCACGTTCTGTCTGGTCGATTTCTTGAACCCCGCGGCTTCGACGGTGATGGCGTAAGAGCCAGGGGTCAGATAGAGCGCCGTGTAATCGCCGCTCTCGTTCGACGTGGTTGACGATGAAGCGTTGGTGGCGACGTTGGTGACGGTGACGACCGCGTTGGCCACCGCCGCGCCGCTGTTGTCGACGACGCGTCCCGTGATCGAGCCGCGGAACTCCTGCGCCCGTTCCGTCACTGCCGCGCAAGCGATTATCAGGGACGCGATGAGGGTGATTCGGATGCCTTTTAAAGGAGACATAAATTTTCCTCCGTGGTGATGGATGGTTACCTCAGGGCGCCGGCGATATCCTGCCGTTCCGTTAACGGTAACAATTTTAGATTACATTCGTGTCGCGGCCGACAGCCGCTCTTCGCCTGCTTATCGCTTCTCAGTCCCAGCCTGCGTGTTTCTTTTCGCCAGAATGGCTATTTATTGATGAAGGAATTTATTGCCAGTGAAGGTTCGCCGACGTGATGCGCCGACGGGTGGGATTATATGCTGTCGCGGGGCGGCTGTCAGCCTAAATCGGCAAATTTGGTGTAATTGTTACACCAAATTTGCCGTTCGGAGAATTTGCCGTCATGCGCTCATTTCTTTACCAGCACTACCGGGGTCTGTTCCACCGCGCGTAT
Source organism: Blastocatellia bacterium (assembly GCA_035275805.1). Classification (GTDB taxonomy): domain Bacteria; phylum Acidobacteriota; class Blastocatellia; order RBC074; family RBC074; genus JAJVID01. The sequence goes on along the minus strand of DATEMG010000258.1, from coordinate 6,785 downwards.
CCGCTCGAAGAAGCCTCGGACCGAGGCGTATTGTTCGACCGGGATGGTTCCCGCCTTGAGCGCCAGCGAGCGGCGGAAAATCAGGTGGCCGTCCTTAACCTCGCACTTCGCCGCGTAATTGCCGAACGGCTGGCTGACTTCCACGGCGTCGGGCATTTCGTCAACATCGAAGCCTTCAGGTAATTTGATCTTGACCGTTTCGTCGTAAGCTTCGGAATCGAGCACGACCGGGTGTTTGCGCTTGGCTTCGAGCAGGAAGACCGACGAGCGGCGTGAGACGATCGCCGGTTTGAAAACCATCAGCCTGCCGCGCATCAACTGAGCGTAGTTCGGCGATTTGAATTCGACATCGAGCGCGAATTTGCCCCCGCGGGCGTCGTCATTCGACTCCGATTTCAAGACGTTCGCGCTCGGCGCGGTCTGCGTGATCCAGCGTTCGAGTTGTTTGACATATTGCTGGCGATCGAAGCGTTTGAAGATGCGGCGCTCCTCGACGGCGGCCTGGCCGACCGAACGCTCGCTTAGCTTCGCGGTCAACGTCCCGTCGGCGCTTAATTCGGCTTCGACAGCGCGCTCCAGGCGGTTGGCTTCCGGAGGCGTGACGGGCATCTTCATCAACTCGCCCGCGTCGCCCGCGACTATCAGCGCATAGCTCCCCTGCTCATGGTGGGGCAGGTCGCCTATTGGCGTGTCGTCGTCGGTCGGATCGAAGATAAGCAGCCGCCCTAGATTCGGGTGTTTGACGATTGTCGGGGCCTGCGTCTCTTCGCCCACCTTGACCGCGATGATGCAATGATTGAACTGCTGCGGCGAGGGCCATTCAGGCACTACGTAGTTAGGGTCGCCGGAGAATATCAATACTGGATATGATTCGACGCCCAGAGATTTCATCAGCGCGCGCATCAGGTTCGCCTTATCCTTGCAATCGCCGTAATTCTTATTAAAGACGTCCATGGCCGAGTGCGGGCGGTAGCCGCCGCCGCGCCCGAGGTTTATTTGTATCGAGATGTAGTTGATAGATTGCGCATACCGACCGATGGCCTGAATGCGCTCATATTCGGTCTTGGCGTTTGCCGTCAACTCGCGCGCCTTGGCCGCCATTGATTCGTTGAAACCGACCTGCGTGTCGTGAAGCTCACTATTGTAGCGGGAGACGTCTTTCCAATTGGCGAAACTTCTGAGCATCGTCGATTTGCCCTGCGGCGGGAAGATATTGACAGCGACACCAGGGCTTAGTTTGGAAACCGGGCTCGCAGGCTCGATTTCGATCGCCGGCAGGCCCCGCAACTCCCAGGTATAGATATTGCCGCTGACCGCAGGTTCGATCTTGTCGCGATTGAAGGTGATGGCGTCGGCGCGCCAACCCTGCGGCAGAGCCAGCGTCAGGCGCGACATCACAACCGGGTTGAACGACTGAAACGGCCAAAGGAATTGCGAATGGACCTCGCGCTCTTCGGTAATGACCTCGTAGCCGAAGACGCAGCCGGCGTCAGCCACGTCTTCGGCGGAGATGATCTTCGCGCGCACCTCGTTGTAGATGTCGTTGTCGACCAGCGCGGCGTCGATGATCTCTTTCTTGCCATAAGCGCGGGCCTCACCCGACGGGGGGATCAGCCAGGCGCGCATCTCCTTCACCTTGCCGGAGCCGTTGTTGTAGCCCTCGACCGCCTTGGCGTGGCGCCGCCCCTCGCGTGTCAGGATGCGCACGGCGTAATAAGTGACGGTTGTGATCCGGCCGTCCTCTTCGACCGTCTTTCGCGCTTCGTGATGAAGCGTGACGGCGTGGACGTCCTTGCCGTAGGTGGGAACGGTTATCGAGGCGGCCTGGCGCAGCCAGGCCGGCGCTTCATCGCCTTTGGCCGAGGCGCCGGTTTGCAGATAAACCGCCAGGCAAATGTAGACGAGCAATCTTTTCAACATTATTCCTCCTACTGCTTCACTTCAGCGGCGGTTCCTTGCTTGAGCGTAATAGTGTGGTCGTCGACATTGCGAACGGCGTCGAAGGCTCGTTTCAAGTTCTGATAAGAGTCCTTCGGGAAGAGCATTCCTGTGAAGCGGAACTGCCGCTTGTAGCTCAGCATCCGCTGATCTTTCGTAATAGCGATCTTGACCTTATGGTGGCCGAGGTCGCCGAAGGCCAGGTCGCCCGGCGATTCGGCGTTGTCGAGCGCGTAACCGGCCGGCAGATCAATCTCGATGTTATCATCCTCGGTCCACGGATATTTGAAATAGACGTCGTGCTTGCGCTCGCTGGTCGGGAAGAGCGGGCCGACGCCCTTCTCGAAGAAACTCGGTTGCAGGAAGAGCCGCTTGCCGGTGCGTTCGGCATAGCCTTGCACGCGCACCTTATAGGAGATGACGAGCGGCTTGAACGGGTCGGTGACGTTCTCGAACTTGACCTCGGCGATCTCGGCGTTGCTTATCCGCTTGGTCAAAGCCGCATGCATCCGCTTCTCGCGCTCGGCCGGAGACTCCTCGTCGTACTCCTCCTTCTTCTCCACCGCCAAATGGCCCGTGTACTCGATGCGCGCCTCGCCTTCGATCGTCCCGTCCTCGCTCAGTCGCAGCTTAGCCGTGCGCTTCTCCATCGAGCTTTCGGCGGGCGAGATCGGCGTCTGGATGAAGACCGGGTCTTTCGGGTCGGTCAGCAGCGCCTGCAAGCCCTCCTGCTGCCAGCGCAGCATGCCGAAAGGCACGTAGCTGCTCGACGGGTCAATGAACTTCCAATCGGCGCCGACCTTCACCGCCACATCACCGACGCCCAGGAAGTATTCGTCGGCGATGTTCGGGTTGAAGAACATGTCGGCGCGGTCTGGGAGCCTGACCAGGCGCGTCTCGAAGCCGGCGGCGGTGGCCAGCGCCGCGAAGAGCATGTCAATGTCGTTGCCGTCGCCGTAGCCGCGCTTGAGCGTGTCGGCGGGCGAGCGGTTTTCCTTGAGCTTTTTGCGCTCCTGATCGCTCAGCACAGTAGTGTCGTCGTAGATGTTCTTGATCCTGGTTCGACAGAAGGCGACCAGCCGTTCCAGCTTCTGCTCGGGCGCGCTCGCGTCGCCGATTGCCTCGGCGGCGGCGCGTCGCACCTCGTCATTGACTTTCATCGCGCCCTTGCTCTCGTTATAAACGGACTTGCCGTGGTCCTTCCAGAACTTCTCCGGCGTAATTTTGTCCTTGGCCGAATAATAGAGCAGCATCCAGGGCCGCACTTCGTCTTCGGGCGGCATGTGCGGCTCCTCGCGGAATGCCGGCGAGTTGTTGAAACTGACGCTTACGTAACCGTTGGGCTCCTTGACGAACGGAAGGTTCGGGCAGTGGAAGCTGATCGATCGCATGCCCATCCCCATCGCGGACTGCATCTCGTTCATCGGTTTGATGTAATACTTCACCGCCTGGACGGGAAATTCGCGCTGGAATTGCAGGCGCGTGTAGAAGCTAAAGGGGCGTTGTTCCGTCCAGCGGTATTCGACGATCACTCCGGGCTCGACGGCGGGCAGCGCGAACGACTTGGATTTGACCCTTAGGCCGCTCAGCCGCACGATCTCGCGGTCGAAGACGGCGTCCTTCTTCATCTCGACGATCGATCCGTCGGGCTTGATGGTGCGCGCGGCGATATTGCGGACGTCGCCCTTGTTGGCGTAGAGGATATCGACCTTGCCGTGATTCTCTACGCCGCGCTGGTTGAAGATCTTGATGCGCACATAGTTCGAGAAGATCTTGTAGGGGCTCGATCCGTCAAATTCATCCTTGAAGTAGACCTCCCAAAAGATCCCCTCGGCGTCGGCGTCTTTTTCGACCACCGGCGCTTTGAGCGCGACGTGCGCCGGGTCTATTGGCTTCCAGCCTTGAACCTGAGCCTGCGCCGAAGCGAGGAAAAAGACCATGTGAACGAGGAGACAGGTCGCTGCGGTCAGGGTGGGGATGGTTGCGTGGCGGATGTTCATAATGGTGTCCTCTTGTGATGTTGCGAATCCGCGTTTGGGGCGCGGAATTCACGATAAGCCGGCTTCGATTTCCAATAGCTTAATTACGGCAAAACGGCCTGGAGACAAACCGGATGCCCAGTCACCAATTCACTCATTTGAATGAGTGATCGATGCAAGTCGTTGATGGGTCTAGCGGGAACCGGATATTACGGCGACTCGATGCGTCGCGCAATAGAAATCTGTGGTCTACCCGATATGAATGATGTTGCGGCGTCTCGTTACAACAGATACTGAGCGCCTGTTTTAAAAGTTCCTTTAAACCCTGTAAGGGCGCAAAATAATTGCCATGGGCGGAGCGCGGCTCAGGTAAGTCTCGAGGGAATCGCCAAATCCTGGAAGGATGCGGCGCCCTTTTATCATTATGACCCTTGAGAGCCTGTTGAGATCGGCGACCTCGATCAGGGGAATTGCGCCGCGCTCCTCTGGCTATTATGTTTGCGCCACTGTGAGCTTCAGGTTGGAACAACCAGCTTTTAGAGCAGATGGCAAATCAATGTAGGGCATACAGAGATGACAGTACGGATCAGTACCGCCCGCGGTACTGATCCGGTCAGCTTTCCCGTATATGCGTGCAATCCCTCTAATTTGCTCCCAGTAGCCTTTATGCTGGAGGCCCTGACCATGCTAGAACTCCTTCTCCTACAACTGATGCTAAAATCGGAAAAGTATTTCATGTCATGGAGATGTGGCCTGAATACTCGATGGAATGAGATAAATTGGGATTTCTGAGGTCTTATCGTGTTTGTTCGGCTAATTACTTACCTGTAGAACCGAACCCGCCGTCGCCGCGTTCGGTCGCGCTCAATTCATCCGCCCAGACGTAATTACAGACGGCGGCGCGTTCGATGATTAATTGCGCGATCCGCTCGCCCGCGTCAAAGTTAACCGGAGCCTCGCCGGTATTGACGATCAGCGCCATTAGCTCCCCTCGAAAATCCGTATCCACAACGCCGGCGAGCGTGTCAACGCCGTGGCGCGCCGCCAATCCCGAACGCGGCGCGACGCGGCCATACCAGCCGGGGGGAATCTCGACAATCAACCCTGTCGGCACTGATTTTCGTTCGCCCGGTCCGAGAGTAAACGCTTCCAGACAACATAGATCGGCGCCCGCGGACCAATTCGTCGCGCGCGCTGGGAGCTTGGCCGCCGGGTGAATCCTTTTGACCTTGACGCTGAAATCGAACATGGGCGCCCCGGATGAGGTTGGGTCAGTGTTTTGCCGCATAACTGACGGTTTCTGTAGACATTTGATCGGCGGACAGGTTGGAGGCGCCACGCTGTGGCAGCTTGATGGCGAATTCGCTTCCCGCCCCGACTTCGCTTGCTACGTAGGCCTCGCCCCCGTGCGCGAGCGCCAAGTGTTTGACGATGGCAAGTCCAAGTCCTGTGCCCCCGGCTTCGCGAGAACGGGCCTTGTCCACGCGGTAGAAGCGCTCGAAGACGCGGGGCAGGTGTTCGGGCGGGATGCCCGGCCCCGTGTCGCGCACCTTGACCGTTTGCCCTCCTTCGGAGTCCACGGCGAGCACTGTAACGGCGCCGCCCGGGTGATTGAATTTGATCGCGTTGTCCACCAGGTTGATCAGAATCTGATCGAGCCGCCTTCGGTCGGCGTCAACGTAGAAATCTTCGGCGACCTGGTTGTGAAGCGCGACGCCGTGTTTGGACGCGCGATGTGAAAGGCCGTTGAAGACGTCGCCGACCACCTGGCGAAGCGGCAATCGCTCGATCGACAGCATAACCGCGCCGGATTCGATCGCCGACAGTTCCGAAATGTCGTTGACCAGAGCCTTCATTCGCTCGGCGTTGCGCTGGATCGTGTGCAGGAAGCGCAGGTTGTTTTCGGCGTCGTCAATGGCCCCGTCGAGCAGCGTTTCGGCGTAGGCGGTGATCGCGGCCAGCGGCGTCCTGAGTTCGTGTGAGACGTTCGAGATGAACTCTTGCCGGACGCGTTCCAGCATTTCGAGTTTGGTGACGTCGGTGAACGCGCAGACCACACCGTCGATCTGGCCGTCGCGGTCGTCGGACAAGCGCAGCGGCGCCGCGTGCAGCCTCAGGATGCGGCGGTTTTGCGATCCGGCCTGACCCTGCCCGGACGGCGCAGGCGGGCGCGTTTCGATGCGCGTTACGGCGCGCTCGCCCACGGCGAGCGCGCTCGCAAAGACCTTGTGGAATTGCGGGTCGCGGCTGATGTCTGTGAGCCGGATGACGGGGCGTTGCCCTGCGCCCAACAACTCGCGCGCCGCGTCGTTGATGATCAACACGTTCGACTCGCGGTCGGTTATGACCAACCCCTCGGCCACCGAAGCCACGATCGAACGCAGCAAATTCTCGTCGCGTTCGGATTTCACCAGCGCGTTTTGCAGCCGCCGGTTGGTCTGCTCATGCTCGCCGAGCAGGCTGAGCTGCTGCCTGAAAACGTATCGCGCGATGAAGACGGTCGTGACGCCGACGAGAACGGTCGAAATGACGTGCGAAGTGATGGTTCCCATCTGCGGAAAGACCACGGTCTTTACGGTCTCATAAGCCGCGAAAAACGTGACCGCCGCGATGGTCGCGAGAGTGATCTTTTTTGTCTGAGCCGTCATCATTGCGGATTGCGGATTGCGGATTGCGGAGATATTCCAATGAGTTCTCCGCGTTTTGCGATTTCAAATTGCCGGTTAGGATTCAAAGAATCCGCAATCCGCAATCCGCAATCCGCAATCAATTGGTCGTGTCTGTGGTTTCTGCGCCCGGCCGGAAACGATAACCAATACCGATCACCGTTTCAATGCAGCCGCCGGTTGGTCTGCTCATGCTCGCCGA
>DATEMG010000257.1:0-11744 GCA_035275805.1 Blastocatellia bacterium | reverse complement strand
TTGCAAATATCGAGAGACTCTCACGCGCGGGGCGGCGCGCCGTCGGGCGAAGTGAAACGCGAGACGTAATATGAGTTGACCTCTTTCATCCATCGCCGAATGTCTGCGGCCAACTTTTCGGCGCCCCTTTTCCAATCCCGCTCACGATAGCCGAGGCGTCGGGCGAGCGATTTGAACTCATCCGAGCCAGCTTCGGGAAGCGCCAGGTCGCTCGCGTCGCCGCGAACTATCCTGAGCGCGTCGATCAGATTCCGCAAAAAGAGGTAAGCCGCGCTCAACATCTCGCCCTCCGCTTCCGAGATGATGCTCAACCGGCGAAGTTGAGCGAGCGCATCGAGCGTGTTCGTAACTCTGAGTTCAGGATGATCCTTGCCGCGCATAAGCTGCAGATACTGCGCGGCGTATTCGATGTCGATGATCCCGCCGGAGCTGTATTTGACGTTGACCTGACCCGGCTTGACAAGTTCGCGCGTCTGACGACGCCGCAGATGCATCGCGTTTTCCCAATCCCAGGGCGCTCCGCTGTAGCTAAAACTGTCGCGGCGCTCCTCCACGCGCCTGCCCAGGGCCTCGTCCCCCGCCACCCACCTCAATTTGATGAGAGCCTGGCGTTCGAACGGCGCGGCCTCTCCATTCTCGCTGTAGTATTCGGCCAGTCGCTCGAAGGGGGTGGCCAAAGCGCCCGCCTTGCCGTGAGGCCTGAGCCTGAGGTCGATGTGAAAGACGCCCTTCTCGCGCGCCTCGATGAATTCAACCACCTGCTGCGCCAGGCGCTCGAAAAACAGACCGTTGTCTATCGGCTTCGCCCCGCGCGTTCGCCCCGGCCCGTCGTGAACGAACAACACTTCGAGATCGGAGGCGTAGCCCATCTCACGTCCGCCGAATTTGCCCAGGCCGCAGATCGTGAACCCCGCAGGAGAACCGTCGGCCCGCGCCGGCTCCCCGTGCGTTTCAACGAGGCGCTCGTAACAGATTCCAGCGGCCTCATCGAGCCCGACCTCGGCGAGATCGGTCAGCGCCTGAGAGAAATCCATCAGCGTGACCTGCGGGTCCAGCAAATGCTTGACATCGATCAGAAAGACCTGGGAGTCCTTGAACCGGTTGAAGGCTTCCTTCTTCTCCTCAAAAGTACGAGCCTCTGATAAAGTCTCGGCGAGCAGCCGTCGCAGCGATTGTTTGCCCGGCCTCAATTCGGTTTTAGTGAATTCCTCTAAAATCGGGAGCAGGTCTTTGAATCGCAAACTCAGGAAGTCGTCCCACAGGAAATCGCTCGACCCGAGCAGGTGAGCGAGCAGATTCATTCCCTCATTACTCGCGAAGAACGAGATCATACGATCGGGAATACGCTCGTCCGCCACCTTGTCCAGGAACTGATCGAAGTGGCGCATCGCTTTGGCCGGGTCCGAGGCCTCAGGCAGAAAGCGAGTGAACTGTTTGATCAGCGCGACGGTCGTCCGCAGCCTCTCTTGCTCCCGTTCGTCTTCGATCTTGCTGAGGCGCCTATCGGCGATGAAGAAACGATCCCGCGCTTCACGCCCGACGCTGCGAATTTCGACCTTGTGGATGTATATGCCGCGAATGCTGAGAGCGTTCGAAAAGGCGTAGAGGAAAGCGAAGGCGTCCTCGGAATGCGCATCCATTACAGTCCAATCGGGAGAGAGCAGGTTGTCAAAGCGAACCTCGACGGGAGAGAGCAGGCCGCTCAACCGCTCGTTCATCTTCTCGATGCGCTCCGTCAGAAAGCGATTCAAACGCTCCCTGGCCCGCTCGTCCGAGCCGGACGCCAGCATCCGGACGAGCGTTTGCAACTCCTGCTCGAACTCGCGCCGCTTCGCTTCATCAAAGCTTTCTCCCGGCTTGAGGCGGACGCTGAAGACGTCCACGATCTTGCGCGGCGACGGTTGCGGGGCTTTGCCCCTCGCCGCCCGCCGAGTCAAACGATGGCGCTCTTCTCCGGCTTGTCGCCGCGCGAACGAATAGATGTTTCCCGCGCGGATGTCCAGCCCGAAGGCTGACAACAGTCCGCAAAAGATCGAGAATTCCGAAAGGTAATCGAATCCGACGATGACGATGTCAAATTCGTCAGGCCCGCGCGGCGTGACGAGGCATTGCGAGGGACGCTGCGGCCCGAGCGCGCAGGACATTTTGATGTGCGACGAGATTTCTTCAGGGGAGAATGTCGCAAAATAATCCTCGTCCATCCGGGTGAAGAAATCCTGAACGGCTTCATTGCTGACCTCCGGGCAGAGAGACTCTATCGCCTGTTTTGACTCTGCGCTAATCACGCCACACTCCTCAAAAATAGACAGGATTTACAAGATTTACAGGATTGATTTTCTTCCTCCTCATCTTGTTAATCTTGTAAATCCTGTCTATTTTCATCGTTTCTGAACTACGCGCGGTTAACCTTCGCATTCGGAACAATTCCCGTCCGCTGCGTCTTATCTTATCATTGAGTTATGACACCGCCGAACGTCAAAGACCTGCTGCTGGCGCCGCGCCTCGATCCACAACAGGTCATTGCGCTGTTCGGCCCTTACGGCTTCAAAGAACCGGGCAAGGCGGACGCTAACCTGCAAGCGTTGGCGGATGACGCTCCTGCGCGCCAGTCGCTGGCCGATATTCTTGAAGAGCTGCTGGACAACGCATCGCAGTCGGCGGACCCCGATCAGGCGCTCAACTATTTCGAAAGATTCGCACGCGCCGCCGTCAATAAAATTCACCTCTTCTCCTACCTCAAAGATTCTCCGCGCACGTTGGAGATTCTGGCCAAGACATTCGGCGGCAGCCCATATATGGCCGAGATTTTGATCCGCGACCCGCAGTACCTCTACTGGGTGACCTACCCGCAGACTCTCAAAGGCGCCAGGAAAAAGCGCGAGATCGAGCGGGAGATGGCGCGCGCGCTGAGGACTATCGCCGACGAGCGGAAACGGCTCGATTACCTGCGGGCCCTCAAGCGAAGAGAGATGCTGCGGATCGGCGTTCGTGATCTGCTGCGGCTTTGTTCGGTCGAAGAGACTCTGGCTGACTTATCGACTTTGGCCGAAGCGTTGATCTCTGCGGCGCATTGGATTTGCTCTTCCGCGCTGCGCCGCGAATACGGGATTCCCAGAAAGGCTTTCGGCGGCTTCTGCATTTTGGCGATGGGCAAGCTCGGCGGCGGCGAGCTTAACTTCAGCTCGGACGTCGACCTGATCTATCTTTACGCGTCCGATCAGGAAGAGGTAGGAGAAGATGGAGAGGCGATTTCGGCCTCGGAATATTTCCGCCGCCTTTGCCAGAAGATCACCGTGGCCTTGAGCGAATTCACGAGCGAAGGCTACGTCTACCGCGTCGATTTGCGGCTGCGCCCGGAAGGCAAGGCCGGCGCCATCGCCTACTCGCTCGACGGCTTCGAGCGATATTACCAATCCCGCGGCGAGACCTGGGAACGATTGGCGCTGCTGAAAGCCTGGCCCGTCGCGGGTGACCGCGAGCTGGGCAGTCGTTTTCTCGAGATGGCGCGCCGGTTCATTTACGAACGGCCCTTCGACCTCAAAGCCCTGGATGCTGTGCGAGGCATCAAGCGCAAAATTGACCAACAGATGGTCATCCGCCAGCAGCGCAGCCGCAATGTCAAACTCGGCGCGGGCGGCATCCGCGAAATTGAGTTGATTGTCCAGACGCTCCAGGTCTGCCATGGCGCGCGGACGCCGCAAATACGAGGGCGTAACACGATGAAGGCGCTCGGCGCGCTCCGCGACCATTCGCTCATCTCGGCGGAAGAATATGAGACGCTCACGCGGGCTTACGTCTTCCTGCGCGACGTCGAGAACAAACTCCAGATGGTCAACGACGCGCAAACACATTCTCTTCCGATTGATGGACAAGAACTGGCCGCGTGCGCCCGCCGATTGGGCTATTCCGACGACGAACTCGGCGCCGCCGCCGAACAGCTACTGCGCGACTACCGGGGTCACACCGGCCAGGTGAACCGCATCTTTGAGGAGATCTTCAGCCCCACAGGACGGAGCCGGATCGCACAACCAACATGCTAAAAAGCGCGCGGAGGCGTGTCGGCGAGAAGAGCCACCCCCGACATACGGCGCCGGGCCCGGGGGTTGGCGTCCTTCGTCTGGCGCGAGAACCACAACCGAAACTCACTCAGCATTTCGTCGATGGCGTCATCCATCTGTGAAAAAGTAACCCGGTTCGAAACGAACTGATACGCGTCTCCCCAACCTCGTATCTTTCGGTCGATGAGGCTGAGCGCCTGTATGTACGCATGCTCGGTTCTGCGACGTCTCCCGTCATCGCCTTTGAACGCCCGAATCTCCTTCTTCGTCTCGGCCATAATCGCTTTGATGTCGCGCAGGAATTTGCGCCTGTTCTTGCTCGACGGCGAAACCCCGTCCGGGTGAATGCGGCAACCGAGAAAGTCGAATCCGTCCGCCACCAACCCTATGAACGCCTTCTGGCTGCCGTCATAAGGGACGTAACAATCCATGCCGAGGCGGGCGAGTTCTGCGCGCGCCATGCCGAACGCGTTTTCGGCAGACTCAACCCCTTCAGCCAGGATAATGAAATCATCGAGGTATCGTATTGTTACGACCTCTCCTGTGTTCAGCGCATCGTCAAACCGGCGCATTACAATATTACCGGCAAGGACTGAAAGAAGAGAGCCTTGCGCGACGCCGACCTCCGGCCCGGGAAAGAGGTCTAGCATGGCGCCAAGATCGTTAGCGTTACTGAGTTCCGTGTCGAGCGCCTGCCGGAACAAATTTACGAACTCATCATCATTCACATTCGCGCCGATGAATTCAACGACGTCATTCCTCGGGATGCAAGGAAAGAAGTCCTTCATATCGGAATATGCGTAAGCCTTCGCCCCCTCTCTAATGACCCTAACGATACTGGCGATCGCCTCCGGCGCGCCCCTCCCTGGCACGCCGGCGAAACTCCTTGGCCGGTTGAGAACGGCCGGTATGTTACCCAGATGCCCCTTAAGGACGGAGTTGGATGTGTACAACACATTCAAGATCGCCCGTTGGACAATCCGGTCGCGAACGGATTGGACGGTAATGCCCCGCCGAGAGCCGCCACTCTTTCGCTTTGTGTACCCATATTTTGGGGAAAACCGGTAATTATTGTTCCGCAACTCGGCCTGGATGCCGTTCAATACCTGAAAAGGAAATGCGTCAATGTCATGCGCCTCGCTCGTTATGTGAGGCCATGAGGTTCGCAGGACATGAGACCGGACGTCTCGCCAGGAGTGGAAGAGATTCTCCAAGCTGCTGACCGCAAGCGCTACTTTACCCATGTAGTGATATTAGAAAATGTCGGGGGCCATTGTGCGCCGCAACCCCCGACTGTTAGGTACCGGCGTTCCACAGAGCGCGGCCGAAGCCGTGGCGATCTGCATGGAGGCGGGAGCCTCCACATGCCAGTCCCCCAGCGCGTAGCTACGCGACAGGAGTTAGAATGGATGGACCCGTCACCGTCCGCCGCTTCGGAATCGAGCGGCGCGGCGATTATCACTCGTTCAAGTGAGCCAGGAGTCTTACTCTCAAGAATCTTATCCTTAAAAAGCAAGACTGTTAGCCGACCGTCCATCGCGACTCTAAAGCCTTCCATCGACCAATGGACCTTGGCGCTAGCGCCCGGTTGCGGCGATGACGGAGCCTTTGACGATGGCCGGCGGCGCCTCACGGAGCGTGAAGTTTCTTCATCTCACGACGATCCTCGCGCCGGAACGCGACCTCCTTAAGTCATTCTTGCGAAGAACCTAGGAGGGAGAGGCCTAAGAAAGATATACCATCGTGCGGCGGTGTCAAACACCCCGAGCTTTCCTTATCAGACCGGCGGCGTTGAGGTGAGCGGCAGACTCTCAATGTTCGCACCCGTGACCCAGGCTTTATCTGCAAACGCCCAGAGCCAATTGATAAGAGCCCGCGCAAACCTAATATGAATGCAAAAACAACGCGCGGACAAGAGCAGTCAGCCTTCGTCCGCGCGTTGTTTTTAGCAGCGGTCTGAATCGGGTTTAGATGTTGAAATAGAGCGCGAACTCCCACGGATGCGGGCGCAGCCGGATCGGGTCCACTTCGTTCTTGCGCTTGTATTCGATCCAGGTCTCGATCAGGTCGGGCGTGAAGACGTCGCCTTTGAGGAGGAAGGAGTGGTCGGCCTCCAGCGCGTCGAGCACCACGTCGAGCGAGCCCGGGAGTTGTTTGATTTCGGCGGCCTCTTCGGGAGGCAGCTCGTAGAGGTCTTTGTCGAAAGGTTTGCCGGGATCGATCTTGTTGGCGACGCCGTCGAGTCCCGCCATCACGCACGCGGCGAACGACAGGTACGGGTTGCAGGTCGGGTCGGGGGTGCGGAACTCGATGCGCTTGGCTTTTTCGGACTTCGAGTACATCGGGATGCGCACTGCCGCCGAACGATTGCGCTGGCTGTAGGCCAGATTGATCGGCGCCTCGTAGCCAGGCACCAGGCGGCGATACGAATTGGTCGTCGGCGCTATCAGCGCGCAAAGCGCCGGCGCGTGCTTCAAGATGCCGCCGATGTAATAGAGGCAAGTCTGCGAGAGGTCGGCGTAGCCGCCCTTCTCATAGAAGAGGTTTTTCCCTTCCTTCCAAAGCGATTGGTGCGTGTGCATGCCCGAGCCGTTGTCCTGGAAAATCGGTTTGGGCATGAAGGTAACGGTCTTGCCGTATTTGCGCGCGACATTTTTGGTGACGTACTTGTACCAAAACACCTTGTCAGCCATTTTGGTCAGCGTGTCGAAGCGCATGTCGATTTCGGTCTGGCCCCCCGTCGCCACTTCGTGGTGATGGACTTCGATCTTGACCCCAACGCTTTCGAGGGCCAATACCATCGCGGAGCGGACGTCCTGCAGGTGGTCATCAGGCGGGACCGGGAAATAGCCCTGCTTGTAGCGCGGGCGATGGCCCAGGTTCGGGCGATCCGGCGTTCCCTCACGGCCCGAATTCCAGAAGGCCGCCTCCGAGTCGAGGTAGTAAAAACCGAAGTTGTAGCCCTGATCGAAGCTGACGTTGTCGAGGATGAAGAATTCCAGCTCCGGGCCTATGTAAACGGTGTCGGCGAGGCCGATCTTCTTGACGTACTCTTCGGCCTTTCTGGCCACGTAGCGCGGGTCGCGCGAGTAATTGCCGCCGGTCACCGGGTCTTTCACGTCGCAGATCAGGACCAGCGTCTGATGTTCGGTGAACGGGTCCAACTGCGCGGTTGTCGGATCCGGGAAAAGCAGCATGTCCGATTCGTTGATCGTCTGGAACCCGCGGATCGAGGATCCGTCGAAGCCGATGCCTTCGGCGAAGAGGTCTTCACTCAGTTCGGCCGCCGTGATCGAGAAATGCTGCCAGGTTCCCGGCAGGTCCACGAACCGCAGGTCCACGATCTGAACGCCCTTCTCTTTGGCGAACTTAATTACGTCTTTTGGGGTCATTCATTGCCTCCTTATCAGGCGACAGGGGGGGCGCCCCGGGCCTGAAATTAAAATTAGTGGAATTAAGAAAGAAACTCGTATTCGCATCTAAGCGATGACAGAAAAGGCGCCGCCCGCTCGTTCATTCGACATCACTCGAACGATACGGCGGGGCATTCAAATATCTCGGCCTCATCGTCAACTCGATATCGAGCGATCGTAGATCGGCGATGAAGCGACGAACTGATTCGAGGGCGAAAGCATGAAAATCAGATTCCGCCGCGAAGCGATCACGCTCGCGCATCAGACAGGCCATCAACTGGCCGTAATTGCTCTCAGCCTGTTCTTCTTCTCTACGCATATTGTGGCGGCATTTGAATCGGCGACGGTCTTTCACTAAGGGTCGGCCCGAACTTCAAGCCAATTTTGTAGCAAGTCCCTTGCCAGGCGCCGCCCGGTCCGGCGGGCTGCTAACTAAGTGGCGGTAACGACAACGAAAACAAGAGATAATAGTCATTCGACGCGCCGCCCACGCGCCGCCGAGCGCCTACAAAAATGTATCTCGCGCCGGATTAACGAACAAGATTGTCGGTTTCCTTCCTGGAGGCGCCCCCAGGAAAATCAGCCCCGAAAACGACGACAATCGATTTCGTATTTTTTCACTTTGTAACCGAGGATCCTTTCGGTCGTGTCGAGCAATCGGGCGGCGCGCGCGCGATTGCCCCGCGTAGTCTTCAGCGCGTCCTGAATCAAATCCTTCTCGAAGGCGTTGACGGCCTGATCCAAGGTCATCTTTGTCACGGTGCCGGAACCTTCGGCGGTTTGCAGCGTCGGCGGCAGTTGGTAGCCGTGAATGACGTTGCCCTCGCAGACCAGAGTCGCGCGCTCGACTACATTCTCGAGCTCGCGCACATTGCCCGGCCAGTGATAGGTCATCAGCATGTCTATGGCGGGCGTGGAGATTCGCTTGATCCGTTTGCCGTTCTGTCTGCCGTATTTTTCCAGGAAATGGTCGGCCAGCAGGAGAATGTCGGTCTTGCGCTCGCGGAGCGGCGGCAGATAGATCGAAAAGACGTTCAACCGGTAATACAAATCCGAGCGGAAGCGCCCGTCGGAGACCGCCTGTTCCAGGTCGACGTTGGTCGCCGTGATCAGGCGCACGTTGACCTTGATCGTCTCGGTCCCGCCTACGCGCTCGAATTCGCGCTCCTGCAGCGCGCGCAGCAGCTTGACCTGCATGGCCGGCGACAGGTCGCCGATCTCGTCCAGGAAGAGCGTACCGCCTTCGGCCAGCTCGAAGCGGCCCCGCTTGCGAGCCACGGCGCCGGTGAAGGCGCCCTTCTCGTGGCCGAACAACTCCGATTCGATCAGGGACTCGGGCAGCGCCGCGCAGTTGACTTTGACGAAAGGTTTCGACGAGCGCGGGCTGTTATAGTGGATGGCGTGAGCGACAAGCTCTTTGCCCGTGCCAGATTCGCCGCGGATCAGCACGGTGGCGCCCGAGGGGGCGACCTGCGCGATCTGCTCGTAGACGTCGCGCATCTCTTTGCTCGTCCCGACGATGTTTCTGAAATCGTACTTCCGCTGCAACTCGCGCTTGAGCAGGGCGTTTTCGTCCTGCAACTGCGCGCGCTCCTGTTCGACCAACTGCGCGAGCCTCAGGCTCTGCGCGATCATCGAAGTGACGATTGTCAGCAATTGCACCGAATCTTCGTAATTGCGATTCTGTTTGTATGGATAGGTAATCGAAAGCGCCCCGACAGTCTTGCGCCGGTCTTTGATCGGCACGCAGATGAACGACTCTTCCGTATCGGGCGAGCGCTTGCGCGTGCGGTACAAAAACAGCGGTTCCTTGCTCACCTGCGGCACTATTATGGGTCTCCCGCTCGCCACCACTTTGCCCGTGACGCCTTCATCGACCCTGTAGCGGCCGCGCTGGCGTTCGCCCTCGCTCAACCCGTAGGCGTATTGAATCTTCAGAACGCCCTCGCCTTCGAGCAACGCGATCGCCCCACGCTTCATCCCCAACTCACGATCAAGTATCTCCAGAACCTTTTCGACGGTGGCCCTGGTGTCGAGCGTCGAACCCAAAGCCTGACTGACCTCCAGCAACGCCGTCAATCTTCTGCTTTTTATTTTCGCTACATCATCTACCATAATTCATCTAAAACTCCATTTAAGAATCCCGGCTGTAGAACCAAGTATATTTTTAAAAGTCCAAAAACTACAAAATTGTGCGAATAAGCGGCAAAGATAACATTTTTGTCACACCCGGCAAAAGGCGGCGCCAGAGCCTCTATGGCGCCTCAAGGAGAAGTTCAAGGCGGTCTTCGCGCGCCGACAGGAAAAACCGCTGTAAAACCGCAAGGCTTTGAAGAATCTCTTTCTCGCCGACGTGTCGAGGGGTAAAGGCCTCAATGATTCATCCAAGAGCCGATCGGTTAAGCCGAAAATATTAAGCAATCAGAAAGA
The DNA here is from genome assembly GCA_035275805.1 of Blastocatellia bacterium. GTDB lineage: Bacteria > Acidobacteriota > Blastocatellia > RBC074 > RBC074 > JAJVID01. Next base: position 1,843 of record DATEMG010000257.1, on the reverse strand, counting down.
GCAAATGGCGTACCTCTTCGATTTAACTTCGATCACCCTGACAGGGCCGAGTCGAAACTGTTACAATGGCCTGGTACTCCTCCACGACAACCTTTCATGACTTACCCTGAGCCGTTCTCCCAGTACGACGCCAGTCACTATACTTGCGTCAAATCAAATATCTCGAGGCCAGGCGATGAACAACGGCGAAGAGAGAGGAAGAGAAGAAGGTTGGAAGCGGGACGGCGAAAATCTTTTCCGCCTTATGGTCGAGAGTGTGTCCGATTACTCGATCTTCGCGATCGACCCTGGGGGACGCATCCTGAGTTGGAATAAAGGCGCGGAGGAGGTCTTCGGTTACAGGGAAGAAGAGATAGTCGGCGAGAGTTTCGCGATCCTCTTCACGCCCGAAGATCGCAGCCAGGGCGCGCCGGAACGCGAGCTTGAGAATGTCAGAAGCAACGGGCGAACGGGTGAGAATCGCTGGCATCTGCGGAAAGACGGCTCCCGCCTCTGGATTTCCGGCCTGGTCAATTCGCTGAAAGATGAAAAAGGGGATTTGATCGGCTATGTCAAAGTGGCGCGCGGCGCCATAGAGGAGGTCGCCGGGCGCAAGCGGACCGAGGAAGCACGCGAGGATCTGGAGCGCGAACGGGTGGCGCGGAGCGAATCTGAAGACGCCAGCCGCCTGAAAGACGAGTTTATCGCCCTGGTCTCGCATGAGCTGCGGTCCCCGCTCAACGCCATTCTCGGCTGGACGCGCATTTTGCGCCAGGGGCGGCCCGACGAGGAACTCTACCAGCGCGCCACCGAAATCATCGAACGCAGCGCGCGGATGCAATCGCAACTGATCGACGACCTTATGGACACGGCGCGCATCGTCAGAGGCAAGCTGAAACTCGAAGTCCAGCCGGTCAACCTGGCGCCGCTGATCGAGAAAACAATGGACGTGGTGCGCCCGGCGGCCGACGCCAAGAGCATCGCGCTTGAAGCCATACTCGACCGTGAAGCCGATCAGATTACGGGCGACCCCGACCGCTTGCAGCAGGTTGTCTGGAATCTGCTCTCGAACGCCGTCAAATTCACGAGCGAAGGCGGGCGCGTCGAAGTGAGGTTGGGGCGTGTCGACCCTTACATTCAAATCAGCGTTCGGGACACGGGTTGCGGCATCAGCCCGGAATTCATGCCCTACCTCTTCGAACGTTATCGCCAGGCCGACGCCTCCGCCGCCCGTCGCAAAGGCGGCCTTGGCCTGGGATTGTCGCTTGTGCGACAACTGGTCGAAATGCACGGCGGCGGCGTTACAGCCGAAAGCGATGGCGAAGGGAAAGGCGCGACCTTCATCATCAAGCTGCCCGTTCGCGCCATCTATACCGCCGAAATCGAACGTAAGCCGATGGCCGACGCCAGGATTATGTCGCTGGAGGGCGTCTGGGTCGCCGTCGTGGACGACGAGGCCAACGCGCGCGAGTTAATCACTTCGGTATTGGAATCACACGGGGCGCGAGTGACGGCGTTCGCTTCGGCTGGAGAAGCGATTGATCTGTTGACAGCGGAGCGCCGCCCCGATGTGCTAGTCTGCGACCTGGCAATGCCCGGCGAAGACGGTTTTAGCCTGATCCATAAGCTGCGCGAATGGGAAAAGTCGCACGACGGCGTGTTGCCCGCCATTGCGCTGTCGGCCTTCGGCCGCGTCGAAGACCGCACGCGCGCGCTCTACGCCGGCTTCCAGATGCACATCGCCAAACCGGTGGAGCCTGTCGAGCTCGTGGTCGCGGTCAGAAGCTTGATCGAAAGGGGCTGGCAATCGAAGGTGAAGACAGGTGTCAGGTGACAGGTGTCAGGTGTCAGTTAAGAGCAATCC
>DATEMG010000256.1:0-5466 GCA_035275805.1 Blastocatellia bacterium | reverse complement strand
TGGCGAAGGCTCCGCTCGCTACCGCTCGCGGTACTGATCAGTCGGAGCCTTGCGAAATCCAGACCTTGGTGTGTACCGGGCAGATAGATCCCGACTGATGTGATTGCCCTATTATCTGCTCAGGACCTGCGTCTGGGCGGATTGCGCGGCGCCCGAGCCGCTTCCCATCTTATTGATCAACCGGTTGGGCAGAATGCCCAGGTAGAACGTGCCGAACAAAGTCACGATCAGCGCGATAGCTACCCCCAGGCTCACCTTCGGCCTGACGAACCCCGGCGCCAGCGGGCGGAAGAACATCACGACAATAGGATAGAGGTAGTAATAGATAGAGATAATGCTGTTGACGACCGCAACGACCACCAGCCAGCGCAGGTTGTACGGCGCGTCCCAGGCGGTCTTGAAGACGAAGAACTTGCTCATGAATCCGGCGGTCGGCGGAATGCCGGCGAGGCTGAGCATGAAGATCGAAAGCGAAAAGGTCAGGCCCGGCGCCTCGAATCCGATGCCCGCGTAATCGGCGATTTCGGTCTTCCGGTCGCCTGCGCGCGCCAGCAGTTGAATGACCGCGAACGCGCCCAGGCTCATGACGCAATAAACGAGCATGTAGAAGGCCACCGACGCGTATTCGCCGGTCACGAACCCGACCAGCGCGTATCCGGCGTGCGCGATGGACGAATAGGCCAGCATCCGTTTGATGTTCTTTTGGGAAATGGCGATGACGTTGCCCACGGTCATCGTTACGGCGGCGATTACGGCCAGCGCGGTCAGCCACGTGGCGTGCAGATCGGAGCCGAGTCCTGGCGAATTCCCGGCGAAACCGGCGGCGAAGACGCGCAGAAACGCCGCGAAGACCGCGGCTTTCGGCCCAGTGCTCATAAATCCTGTGACGATCGTCGGCGCGCCCTCGTAAACGTCCGGCGTCCACAAGTGGAACGGCGCGCTGGCGATCTTGAATCCGAACCCGACCAGCATCATCGCGGCGCCGACCAGCAGCAGTTCCGGATAATCGATCTGACCGCCATTGACCGCCGCGCCGATTTTCGCGATGTTGGTCGTGCCCGTCGCGCCGTAAACTAGAGCCATCCCGTAAAGCAGGAACGCCGTCGCGAACGACCCGAGCAGGAAGTATTTGAGCGACGATTCGTTCGCCCGCGCGTCGTAGCGCCGGTAACCGGCCATCACGTAGGTCGTGATCGAGGCGATCTCCAACCCCAGAAAGACCATCACCAGGTCGCCCGCCGAGGCCAGCATCAGCATCCCCGCCGTACCGAACAGCAGTAGAGTGAAGAATTCGCCCGGCGGCAGCCCCTCGTCGCGCACGAACTGAGAAGCCAGCAGCGTGGCGATGCTCGCCACGATCAGAATCGTAACCGAAAAGAATATCCGAATCGGATCGGTCACGACCATACCGCGGAAATAACTCCCCCCCGCGTCCAGCATGAAAACAGAAAGGAGGGCGAGGACGAGGCCGACAAGCGCGACCGCCGCGTTCAACTTTCGCTCGCCTTTCTTCTGCATAGCGTCAACGAGCATTAACAACACGCCCGTCAGTGACGTGATGATTTCGGGGGCGATCGCCCAATAGTTCAGGTTGAGGTTTTCAAGTTGCATTGTTCGTTATCACGACTCCCAGCCTCACCGGGCGGGGAAACCAATCAATTTATACGAAACTGCGCGCCAAAGGCTGTCGCCTACCTGACGCTACCGACCGACTTTTCGCCCGCGCCGACGACGCTCTGCCTGACGTCACTGACCGACTTCTCGCTCACGCGCAAAAAGAGCATCGGCGCGACGCCCATCACAATCGCAATCGCTACAAGCGGGACGAGCGCCCATTTCTCGCGGACGTTCAGGTCTTCAAGCTCGGCGTTCTCTCTCTTATCCACTTCGCCGAAGATCACGCGCTGCAGCATCCAGAGCAAATAGACCGCCGACAGGATCACGCCCGACGCGCCGAGCACGGCGAACAGTTTCGCGTGCGCGACCGGCGAAGCGAACGCGCCGAGCAGGATCAGGAACTCGCCGATGAAGCCGTTGAGCAGCGGCAATCCGAGCGACGAGAGCGCGACAATCAGGAACATCGTCGAATATTGCGGCATCGGCGTGGCGATCCCGCCGTATTCGTCGATCATCCGCGTGTGGCGGCGTTCGTATACAATCCCGACGCAAAGGAAGAGAGCGCCGGTCGAGACGCCGTGGGCCAACATCTGGTAAAGCGCCCCCTGCATCGCCAGGTCGGTGAAGGAGAAGATGCCGAGCACGACGAAGCCGAGGTGGCTGACCGACGAATAGGCCACGAGTTTCTTCATGTCGGGCTGCACCATCGCCACCAGCGCGCCGTAAATGATACCCACCACGGCCAGCGCCATCACGTAAGGCGCGGCCTTCTGCGAAATGTCGGGGAAGAATGGCAGGTTGAATCGCATCAGGCCGTAAGTGCCCATCTTCAGCAGGACGCCCGCCAGGATGATAGAGCCTGCGGTCGGCGCCTCGACGTGCGCGTCGGGCAGCCACGTGTGAAACGGGAAGAGCGGGACTTTGATGAAGAACGCCAGCGCGAACGCCAGCCACAACCACAGCTTCACGTTTTCAGGAATCAAGCCTGGATTGCTCCCCAGGTTTCTCGTTATCTCGACGATGTCGAACGAGTAGGCGCCGGCGGCCTTGGCGTTGTAGAAATAGACCGCGATGAGCGCAACCAGCATTAGCAGGCTTCCGACCACCGTATAGATGAAGAATTTGATCGCCGCGTAGACCCGACGCTCGCCTCCCCAAACGCCGATCAGGAAATACATCGGGATCAGCGTGATCTCGAAGAAGAGGTAGAAGAGCAGGAGGTCCCACGAGACGAATACGCCGATCATTCCCGTCTCGAGAATGAGCATAAATACCATGTACTCGCGCACGCGCTTGGTGACGCCCCAGCTCGCCAGCACCGAAATCGGCATGAGGAAGGTCGTCAGGAGCACTAGCCAGACACTGACGCCGTCAACGCCCACGTAATAGTTCGCGCCGAGCGAGCCGATCCACGGCACTTTCTGCCACAATTGCGGCCCGACGCCGGAGATGTCGAATTTCGCGATGATGCGGAGCGAGACGAAGAACGTGACGGCCGTGACGATCAGCGCGACCCAGCGATACCGATTGTCCAGTCTCTCCTGACCGGCGTTGCGCGAGGCCAGGGCGCCCGAGAGCAGCAAGACGACTGCGCCGGCTAGCGGCAGGAATGTTGTGATCGTTATCAGGTTCATATGTTGATGCCAATGCCGAAGATCGAGACGATGAAGTATCCGATGACGATGATCGCGCCGAGTAGAATCACCGCAGCGTAATTGCGCGCGAACCCGGTCTGTGTGTACCGCAGCGCGCTGGCAATGGCCGCGAACAGGCGCGCGACCCCGTTGACTATTCCGTCAATGATCTTCACGTCCACGACCTTCCATAACCCGTCGCGCGAGAGACTCTCGACCGGCCCGACGACCGTCGCGTCGTAAAATTCGTCGACGCGGTATTTGTCCTCGAGAAGTTTCGGCGCGCGCCAGAGCGGATTCCGTCTGAAGAAGACCAGGCCGAACCCCAATCCGAGCAGCGCCAGGACCGACGAGATGACCGTAAACAGGCGCTCGGTCCCGATATCATGGCCGCCTTCGTGCGCGGTTTGAGCCGTTGCCCCCGCGGTTGCCCCCGCTCCGTGCGATTCGGATTGCGCCATTACGGCGGCCGGCGGCGCGGCGGCGTGAGTCGCGGTCGCAGGTTCCGATTGGGCGACAGATTCTTTGAGGAAGTGCTCGAAATAATTCGGCCGGCCCATCGACAGAGCGGCCGGAACTCCGACGTACCCGCCGAATATTGAGAATATCGCCAGAATTATCAGCGGAACGGTCATCAGCCATCCCGATTCGTGCGGCCTGCCGTGATGTCCGTGTGCGTCTCCGTGTCCGCCGCTTGCGTGACCGGCGCCGGCGTGATGGCTGTCGCGCGCATTAGTGAAACGCTCGCGCCCCCAGAAGGTCATGTACATCAACCGGGTCATGTAGACCGCGGTGATGACAGCGGTTATTGCGCCCACGACCCACAGCGCCTTGCCCCAGTTGTGAGGCAGGGCTTCTGTAGACCACGTGCGCCACAGGATTTCGTCCTTGCTGAAGAAACCCGACAGCAGCGGGAATCCGCTGATCGCCAGCCACCCGACGAACATAGTCGTAAACGTGACCGGCATGTACTTCTTCAACCCGCCCATACGGCGCATGTCCTGTTCGTTGTTCATGCCATGTATGACCGAGCCGGAGCCCAGGAAGAGCAGGGCTTTGAAGAACGCGTGCGTCATCACGTGGAAGATGCCCGCGACGAAGGCGCCGACGCCGCAGGCCAGGAACATATAACCGAGTTGCGAGACAGTCGAATAGGCCAGAACTTTCTTGATGTCGTTCTGCGCGATGCCGATGGTCGCGGCGAATATCGCGGTCCCCGCGCCGATCACAGCCACAACGGCCATCGCGGTCGGCGCTTTGAGATAGACGGGGCTGCAGCGCGCGACCAGATAAACGCCCGCCGTGACCATCGTCGCCGCGTGGATCAGAGCCGAGACCGGTGTCGGACCGGCCATCGCGTCCGGCAGCCAGGTGAAGAGCGGAATCTGCGCTGATTTGCCCGCCGCGCCAACGAAGAAAAGCAGAGCGATCGCCGTAAATGTCCCAACGGCCACCGCGGGAGACGACGCAGCCTGCGCGAGGAAGCTCTGAACCTCCTGCCCGTTGATGGTCTTCGCGACGAAACTGATCGTGCCGAAAGTGGTGAAGACCAGGAACGTGGCGATCATAAAGCCGAAATCGCCGATGCGGTTCATGACGAACGCCTTCTTCGCAGCGGAGCCGGCCACATCCCACTTGATGTAATAGCCGATCAGCAGGTACGAACACAGTCCCACGCCTTCCCATCCGACGAACAGCAGCAGGAGATTGTCGGCCAACACCAGCGTCAACATCATGAACATGAACAGGTTCAGATAGCAGAAGAACCTGTAATAGCCCGGATCGCCGTGCATGTAGCCTGCCGCATAGATGTGAATCAGCAGCCCGACGCCGGTGATGAACAGGATGTAAACGCCCGAGAGCGGATCGAGCAGGTAGGCGAAATCGGCCTGAAATGAGCCGACTTTGAGCCAGGTGAAGAAATGTTCGGTGATTCTTCTCTGACCTTCATGCAAGCTCAGCAAGTCGAAGAAGACCCTGAACGCCAGCGCGGCCGAAACTCCGACCGAGGCGCAGGCGATGAACCCGACCAGCTTCTCGGTCGCCCTCTGGCCTAAGCGGGCCACGAACAGCCTGCCAAACAACCCGTTGATGATCGCGCCGATCAGCGGCGCGAAGACAATCCATTTAAGCATAGTGATTGGTGGTAAGTGGTCGGCGCCTGGGAGCGCCGCCCATCCTTGCCTGCTGGCTTCGGCCAGTCGGTCATTGCCGG
>DATEMG010000255.1:0-5869 GCA_035275805.1 Blastocatellia bacterium | reverse complement strand
CGCGGCAGACGGGGACCTCCGCCGATCAATTCAATTCCGACTGCCGGCTAAGGAGGCAAGTATGAACACCCGACGGACTCACGGAGAATCAATGCAAACAAGACGACTCGGAAACAGCGATCTTTATATCACTCCACTCGGCGGCGGCGGCGGGGATTGGGGCGGGGCCGGCTGGCCATCCTCGTGGAGCCAAAAGGACGACGACGCCTCAATCTCCGCGATTCACGCTGCGCTCGACGCCGGGATGAATTGGGTTGACACGGCCGCCGTCTACGGGCTCGGCCATTCGGAAGAGGTCGTGGCGAAGGCGCTCGAAGGCCGCGCGAACAGGCCGTATGTGTTCACCAAATGCGGCCGGGTATGGGACGAGAACCTCGAGATCGGCATATCGCTCAAGGCCGATTCGGTCCGGCGCGAATGCGAGGCCAGTTTGCGGCGGCTGAAGGTCGACGTGATCGATCTTTATCAAATCCACTGGCCCGAACCCGACGAGGAAGTGGAAGAAGGCTGGGCGACGCTCGCCCGCCTGAAAGAAGAAGGGAAGGTCCGCTGGATCGGCGTGTCGAATTTCAACCTCGATCAGTTGAAGCGCGCGCAAGCCGTCGCCCCGATCACCTCATTGCAACCGCAGTATTCGTTGATCAGCCGCGAAGTCGAGGAGGACGTCCTGCCTTATTGCGCCGAACAGAACATCGGCGTGATCGTCTACTCGCCGATGGGTTCGGGGCTGTTGACCGGAACGATGACTCGCGAAAGAATTGCCGGCCTGCCCGAGGACGATTGGCGCCGCGTCGGCCCGGAGTTCCAGGAGCCGCTGGTCACGCGCAGCCTGAAGATCGCGGACAAGCTGAAGGAGATCGCCGCCCGCCACGGCCGCGGCGCCGGCGAGGCCGCCATCGCGTGGGTTTTGCGAAACAGTGTGGTATCGGGCGCGATCGTCGGCGTGCGGAGACGAGAGTACGTCGCGGGCGTCATCGGCGCTATGGATTTCCGGTTGAGCGGGGACGAGGTCAATGAGATTGAGGCGTTCGTTCAACGCCTCGGTTGAGAGGGTAGGGCAAAGCGGCCCGCTTTACCTTACCCCTTTCCAAGAAGGTCACATGTCTCAATCACGCATTCAGAAATCCGCTTTTCCGGGTATTCTTGCGTGGATCATCTGTGGACTTCCTCTACCGCGAGTTTCAAAAGTTCCCCGACCACCGCGCCGGCAACGCCCTTCGATACGACTTGGCCGATGTCCTCAAGAGCGCCTTCGCGATGTTCTCACTTAAAGTCCCTTCCTTGCTCGATTTCAAAAAGCGGACCGAACCCGAGCGCAATAATTTGCGCAGCATCTATCGAATCCGGGGCGCGATCCCCTGCGACAATCAGATGCGGGGTATTCTCGACCAGTTCGGCCCACAACATCTGCGTACGCTCTTCCGCGCATGCTTCCAACGCCTGATCGAGGCGGGTGTGATCAGTGAGTACTGCTATTTAGTAGGCCTCAGCGCACAAATAACGCAGCGATGCAGAACAAAAGTATCGAAGTTAGACTCTTTGATCGTTATGATGAAGTGGCGCCTGTCCCAGCTTCCACTTTCAAAATGTACCCGACCTCGAGTACGTTAATGCCTATACTATTACTTCAATTAACACAGACACCTCATCTAGCGCACAATAACACAACGACGCAGGACAAAAGTATCGAAGTTAGACTCTTTGATCGTTACGATGAGGTGACGCCCATACCAGCTTTCACTTTAATATCTAACAAAAATGTACTCGACGTCGAGTGCGTTAATGCCTATACTATTACTTCAAATAACACAGATGCTTTTCGTCCGACACGGTCACCTTTTCCCCGCGCCAGTGGCGGTTCCCATAGGAAAGAAATCAATGCATTTTGTTAAGAGGTCCATCTGTTTTATTTTAAGGCGACACGGCGCCGCACGTCGATTAGTCCAAACAGCGGCAATATGGTTTACCATCTTGTTCTGCGCCGTTACCGCCGCCAGGGCGCAGACGAACGGCGCCGAAATCATCGGCGCCGTCAAAGATTCGTCAGGCGGAGTATTGCCTGGCGTAACCATCGTCGCGGAATGCCAGGCCATCGGATTCAGGCTCGAAAGAGTTAGTGACGACTCGGGAAAATTTCTGTTTCCGGCGTTACTTGTCGGCGAATATAACATTTCCGCCCAGCGCGAAGGTTTCAAAAGATACAGCCAGAAAGGGATCGTACTTCAAATCGGCCAGGTACTGAGACTAGAGCTAACCCTTCAGTCAGGCGACATAACTGAGGAAGTAAATATTACAGCCAGCGAATCGTCATTACAGACGACTTCCGCCGAGGTCAGTGACGTCATCGAGCATAAGCAAATTGTCGAACTGCCCTTGAACGGCCGGCAGTTCCTGCAACTCGCGCTCCTCAGCGAGGGAGTGATTAAACCGCCCGGCGGGACCCGCGGCGCGGCCATGCAGCAAGCGGGTGACCTGGTCAACGTGGCCGGCCAACGTAGCGGCCATAACATTTATTTGCTCGACGGCGTCAAGATCACTGACGAGTACTTCAATAACATGGTCATTAGCCCGTCGGTGGACGCTATTCGTGAATTCAAAATCCAAAAGTCGATGTATTCGCCCGAGTTCGGCGGCAAAGCTTCCGCCTTGATCCATATCGCTACCAAGTCCGGTACTAACGAGTATCACGGCAGCCTCTTCGAATTTCTGAGGAACGACGCCTTCGACGCAAAGAACTTCTTCGATGACCCGCGCAAACCCATTCCGCCTTTCAGGCAAAATCAATTTGGCGGTTCGCTCGGCGGCCCGGTCGTCATCCCGAGCGTTTACGAAGGAAAGAATCGGAGCTTTTTCTTTGTGAACTACGAAGGCCAACGGATTCGCAAATCCGTCACCAAAACTTTTTCCGTCCCGACCGCCGCCGTCCGCGCGGGCGACTTTTCCGGCCTGGCCACGATCTACGATCCGACGACCACCGCAGCGGACGGAAGTCGCTCGGCGTTCGCAGACAACAGGATTCCGGCCGATCGGATAGACCCCATTGCCGTGGCGCTTCTTTCCAAAATCCCGCTGCCTAACCAGCCAGGGAATGTCCAGAACCTGATTACGGCGCTCAAAGAGACCACCGATGTAAACCAGTTCAATTTGAGGCTCGACCATCAATTGACGAGCAGAGATCAAATCTTTGGCCGCCTGACTACTTACCGCGCGCGGGCTCTCCAGCCCTACGGCGCCAGCCAACTCAACGAGAGTCTGGTTCCCGGCTTCGGGCGAGAGTTGACGACTAGAACCAATAATGTCGCGCTGAGCCATACTCATACGTTCACCAACAATGTGTTGAACGAATTTCGGTTCGGTTGGTTGGGCTCGTCCGGAGGGCAGACCAGTCTTAATCGAGGAGTGGACTTTGCTTCTTCCGCCGGGCTGCAAGGGGTCACGAAAGACCCGCGTGATGTGGGTTTTCCTCAGGTTGCGTTCGGTGGACTTTTCAGCGCCGTCGGCGATCCCGTCAATATGATTACTCGTAACAATCAAAGTTACGATTTCTTTGATAACGTACTGGTCCAACGCGGCGCGCATAAGATCAAATTCGGAGGCTACTTTTTCCATTTGAAATTCAGGCCCTCCAACCCGGAAGCGGCGCGAGGCGTTTTGGCATTCACCAATCGCTGGACATCGTCGCGGGCCGGCTTGACGAACGGTAATGCTTTCGCCGATTTCCTGCTCGGCGCGCCTTCATCGGCCCAGGTGGGCATCGGTCGCGGGGACGAAGACGCGCGAACGAACTGGCTGCATGTTTATGGACAGGACGATTGGGAGGTGACGCCGCGTCTGACTGTTAACGTCGGTCTGCGATACGAGATCAATCAACACATGCGGGCAGGCGATAATCGTCTCTCGGCAATCGATCCGACCGTGCCGGGCGGGCGCTTCGTGATCGCAAGCGACGACGACGGGCGCATCAATCCGGCGGCGAACCCGCTGCTGCCGCTCATTCCCATTCCTCATGTCACGTCGGCGGCGGCGGGTTGGGAGCGGGGACTGTTACAACCCTCCTACAACCGCATTGCGCCGCGCCTGGGCGTGGCATGGAAAGCGCCGGGAAAGCATGACACGGTGGTTAGAGCCGGATTCGGGATATACCTGAATCAGTGGGCTTATAGCGTGCAACAGGCTCTTGCCCGCAACCTGCCATTCTTCCTGGTCAAAAACGTCAACATCGCGGCCGACGCTTTGCGTCCCACCGCGACGACCGCCAACATCCTGGCCACCAATGCGAGTGGCAGCATCGGCGGAAACAACATGGATCATGATTACCGCATTGAATATAACGAGGCATGGAGTCTGAGCGTTCAGCATCTGTTGACCCCGGCGACGATGATCGAAGCCTCTTTTCTCGGCTCCCGGACCGTTGGGGCCGACAACTCGACAGTCCGCAACGTTCCTTTGCCAGGGCCCGGGCCGATCAATGCCAGGCGGCCGATTCCGTCGCTGAGTAATTTCAACAGCATTCGCTGGGACGGCTGGGGAACATACAATGCGCTGACGCTAAAGCTGGAGCGGCGGTTGGCGCGCGGGTTGGCGGTGAATGGAAATTACACCTGGTCGAAATCCATTGACGACGCGTCTGACCCGGGCGGCACGGCCTTCGAGTCAAACTTGCCGCAGAACGTCCATGACTTGCCGTCTGAAAAGGCGCTTTCCAGCTATGATCACCGTCACCGCTTTGTCGCCAGCTTTGTTTATGAACTGCCTCTGGGCCGCGGGACCTCAGGCTGGAGGCAAAGGGCGCTGACGGGGTGGCAGGCCAGCGGAATCGCTTCCTGGCATACCGGCGCGCCATTCACAGTCAATCTTGGCGTGGATCAGGCTAACATCGGCGCAGGCCCGGCGCAGCGTCCAAATGTGTTACGCGACCCCAATCTGAGCGGCGGCCGAAGTCCTGAACGCTGGTTCGACACTGCCGCTTTCACGCTGCCCGCCGCTTTCACCTTCGGGAGCGCGGGGCGAAACATCGTTTACGCCCCGGGCAACAGCGGAGTGGATTTCTCATTACAAAAGGAAACCAGACTGACCGAGCGAGCGCGGCTGAAGTTCCGAGTGGAAGCGTTCAATTTGTTCAACCATCCCAATTTCGATGCGCCAAACCGAATAGCATTCACCCCGAACTTCGGACGCATCTTCAGCGCGGATGCTCCACGACAACTCCAGTTTGTGTTAAAGATGGAATTCTGATAGAGCAACCGGCTGCCTTTGAACGATTCGAGGCTGATGGGGGCTTTGGAGCCGCTGAGCGGCGCGCCTCGGCATCCATTTCAGGAATTTTGAGCAGCAGTCTCAACTGTTCCTGCACATCGGCGACAGTCACGCCGTCTTTTTCGAGTCGCGGATCGAGCCGGACTTCGAGCGCCTCTGTCCGGCTCCGCCCGTCGCCGGAAAGTTTGAGCTAATACTCGCCCGGCGCGACCAGCGGCCCTCCGCCGTCGTACCGAAAATCCCAGATAAAACGATTCGCGCCCGCGCGCTTCGGTAGCGATCAAGGCGGCGCCGGCCCGGAGCGCGGCCCGCGCATCTCTGCGTCGCCGCTCGACGCCGCGACTCGTTCGCCCAGGTCGCCCCCCTGACCGTTCGCCTGGCTGCTAGGTATTATAATCCACGTGCGCGCCCGCCGGGTTCTGGTGCAAATCCGATCACTATGGATAATCGTCGGCATGATCCATAGTGATCAGATTTGCACCAGAACCTTCAAAATCAAAGACATGCCGAAATCGAAATATCTGGCGCCTTGCTCTTTAGCATTAAGCTTGCCGAGTTCCTAGATCGGGTAACAAATGCGTGTACGGATCAGCGCCGCGGGCGGTGGCGAGCG
>DATEMG010000254.1:0-9168 GCA_035275805.1 Blastocatellia bacterium | reverse complement strand
CGCCGCACTCCAAAGGCTACCGCCAATCTTGATGTCTAAACTTAACTTCATTGGCCTAAAGGCGGGACTACAAGCATCCCTACACTGAACTTCAAACCGATATCAATGACGGCGGCCGGCATTCAAATCGATGCGAAACTTGCCCGTCGTCCAGCGATCGCCGGCCGCCGATATTTGCGATTATTCCTTCTTCACCACCGTCCCCTTCTGGCCGATTTGCTTCAACAACTCCTGCGTCGCCATCTCGAGCTGGCGATCGCGTCCCGCCAGGTTATCTTCCGGAGTGTTCTCGACCAGGAGGTCGGGCTGCACTCCGTAATTCTCCATGTTGGTTCGCTTCGGATCAGCCAGATAAACGCCCACGCCGGGCGTGCGCACCGTCGAGCCGTCTATCAATGAGTAACTGCCCGTGCCGATGACCGCGCCCATCGTCGGCGTGCCGATGGTCTTGCCCAGGCCCAGAGCCTTGAAGCCGGCAGGAAACATCTCAGCATTCGAGGCCGATCGCCAGTTTTGCAATACCGCCTTCGGGCCGAAGAAACCTGCAAAGGGGCGGCCAGAAGGCTCGGTCCCGCGCGGCTGCCAAACCTGGTACTGGCGCTGGACGAGGATGGCGAGCAACTCCTGTTCTATGTTGCCGCCGCCGTTCCATCGCTGGTCGATGACGAGCGCCTCTTTGTCTCGGTTCTCGCGGATTTCTTTCTCGAATTTGCGCAAGGACGGCTGGTTCATCGCCTGAATGTGCAGGTAGCCGATGCGGCCGTTCGAGAGTTTTTCGACCGCCTCGCGCCGCTGTTTGACCCAGCGTTCATAGCGCAGCTGGCTGTAAGCCTGGGTCGAAATAGGCTCGATGCGCGTCCGCCACGCCCCTTCCTCCGTCGGTTTGCTGTTGAATGTGACTTCGAGCTTGCGGTTGAGGCGGTTGTTGCTGTTCAGCAGCGGCCAGTAATTGTCACCGGCTTTGACCGGCTTGCCGTTGATGGCCAGCAGGTAATCTCCCACGCCAACCTTCACCCAGTCCTTATCAGCAGGGCCGTCTTCGAATATGTGAGTCACACGGTAACGACCCGCCTGCTCATCGGATTCGAGATCGAGGCCGAGGTGGCCGGTCGAGACCGCGCCGTCGCGTCCCTGGGCGCCTGGCGCGGCGCCGGTGTGCGAGGCGTTCAACTCGCCGATCATCTCGTTGATGACGTTAATAAGTTCCTGGCGGTCGCCGACGTAGGAGACCAGCGGTTGGTATTTGGCGCGCGCGCCATCCCAGTTAAGCCCGTGCATCTCCGGGTCGTAGAAGCGGTATTTCATTGTGCGCCATGCGTCGTCGAACATCTCTGCCCATTCGGCCGGCTTGTCGATCCTGACTTTTGCGACGAAGTTGACGCGCCGGCGTCCGCCCTGGCCTCCTGCGGCGGAGCCGCTGCCCGCGCCTGCAAATCCTCCGCCTCCGCCCGCGCCTCCGCCTGCGCCTCCGCCTGAGGACGATATCGAGACCGAGTAGACCGATTGGCCTTCGCGGAAGAAGAGCGTGCGGCCATCGCGCGCGATGTTGAGATCGCCGATGCCCCCGCCGAATCCTCCGAATCCTCCTCGGCCACGGCCTTCTCCGTCATCGTCGCCGCCGCCCTGGCCAGTCGTTACGCGCGTGAGGCGGCGTCCGTCCTCCTGGATCGAATAGATGACCGGCGCGTTGCGCAGGCCGGCCAGTTCGCTGGTCACGAAGACGATAGTGCGGCTGTCGGGCGTGACGGCGTAGTTGAATACCGCCGCCGGCATGCGCGTCAGTTGGCGCGTGCGGCGCTTGAGTCCGGCCCAGTCAATGACGATCTCGCGCGGCGGCTGGTTGCGCTGTGGCGGGCCGGCGCGACGCGGACCGCCTTCCTGATCGGAGGCCTCCGGCTGTTCGGGCCGCATCTCCGGATCGTTCGGGTCGCGGTCTTCGCGTTCGAGCACGGCGTAATAAATCTGCGCCGACGCCTGCCCTCCGCCCCCGCCGCCCTCATTGCGAACGAAGTAGAGCCTGCGCCCGTCGGGGCTGAAGCGCGAGTTGACGTCGTTGTACGAATCGAATGTCACTTTGCGCTCTTCGCCGCCGGCGGATGGGATCAAATAGACGTCGGTGTTGCGCGTGTGATCCGCCTTCGAGAAGGCGATCCATTTGCCGTCGGGCGACCACACCGGCGCGCTGACGTTGCCATAACGTGACGAAGTCAACTCGGCGGTCTGCTTACTCTCCAACGCGTACTTGCGCAACTTGCTGTCGGAAGCCGTGAAAGCGATCTCTTTGGAGTTGGGCGACCACGAAAAGTTAAATTTCAGCGTGTCAAGATCGGTGATCTTCTGCGGTTCGCCCGCGCCGTCGGATGCAATGACGTATATCTCTTCGCGCCCGCTGCGGTCAGAAATGAAGGCGATCCATTTGCCGTCGGGCGAATACTGTGGCTCTTTGTCGCGCCAGGGGCTGTCGGTGATCTGGCGCAGGTCGCCTTCGTCGGTCGGCGCGGTGAAAAGCTCGCCGTGGATCGAAAGCGCTATGCGGCGGCCCGAAGGAGCGAGATCGTAATCGTCCAACTGTGAATTGAAATCGCGCACTTCGACCAGGTTCTCCTGCGTCTCGGCGGCGATCTCGAGCTTGATGGGCGCGGCCTTGCGACCGGCCACGTCCAGTTTCCAGACGCCGAAGTCGTGCTCGAAGACGATCACCTTGCCGTCTGCGCTCATCGCGGGCCAGCGCACGTCACCGGCCTTGAAAGAAGTAACCTGTTCGGCTTTTCCGCCTTTTTCGCTCACGCGCCAGACATTGGTCAGTCCACTGCCTTCGCGGTCGCTGACGAAGTAGATGTAACCGTCCCGGCCCCACATCGGCCAAGAATCCATGCCCTCGAAATCGGTCAGGTCGGTGAACTTCTTCGCGGCGATGTCCATTACCGCCACGTCGGTCTGGTACGAGCCGCGATAGTACTTGCGCCAGTAGGCTTGCGATCTGCGATTGACGGCCAGTTTCTTTCCGTCGGGCGAGAAGGTCGCGTAGACGCCCATGTCCGAGCCCGCGCCGCGCTCCTTCTGGTCGTCGACGTTGACGGTGTAGAGCTTGCCCATAAAATCTTCGCCGCGCTGGCTGGCGAAGAGCACGGCGCGCCCGTCGGGCGTCCAACCTTGGACGGTGTCATCGGCGGAATGAAACGTCAATTGTTTCGCCGTACCGCCCTCCGCCGGGATGACGTAGATGTCCAGGTTGCCGTTGCGGTCCGAGGAGAAGGCGATCCATTGGCCATCGGGCGAGAAGCGCGGGTAAACGTCGCGGGCGCGATGGACAGTCACTCGTTTGATATTCTGCCCGTTCTCGTCCGCGGTCCAGATGTCTCCCAGATAGGTGAAGACGATCCGGCCCTGGTGATAGTGCGGATAGCGCACGAGTTTGGCCTCCCGGCCGAACGCGGCGAATGAAAGGCAGCAGACGCCAAGCAGCGCAAATGTGTATAGTCGTTTCATAGTTCTCTCCTTAAAGCGGGTTCGAATAACTGACAGGTTGGCTGATGGTAAAGACGCGGCCGCTTGCCGGCGGGTTACATCAGTAGATTGTGGGGATTGGGTTGTAGGTTTAGGTTCGTCGCGGACAAGTTCAAATCACCCGCGCCGCTACGCGGATAGCCAGGCTTCCGCTTCGTCTTTAGAGCGAACGAAGCGAATCAAATCGTGCGATTTGTGCTCGTAAGCGAGTTCGCTGATCCGTTCGCCATAAGCTTCAGGGTCAGTCAGAACAATCGCCACCCGTAACTTGTAGTTCGTAAACTTCTGGAAAAGTTCCCCCGCCAGGCCGCTGCGAAGATCGAAAAATTCCCGCGCTAAATCATCCTCGGTGAGGATAAGCCCATCTGAGCCGAAACAAGCCGAAATCGCGTCAGGGATGTCTCCGAAAGACTGGATAGAGACGCCTGAATCAGAAGCGATAAGAATTCTGCGTCCTTCATTCATAATTCATTCCGCCGGATTTGTGGACGATCCATATGAAGCGGTACGGTACCGGCGCGTCCTTCCGTCCACTCCACATCTTAGCGCCGCCGCTCATATAACTATCTGTCCAAGACCATCAATACAAGCAGCAACGGCAGATAGATCACTGAAACTTTGAGCAACCGCCGCGCCTGTTCGAGCGACGGTCGCCTTGCGGCTGCGACGCCGGCGTGTAAAAACCACGCGCCCAGAACCACTGCGCCCGCCAAATAAATCCGGCCCGAAAAGCCCAGAAAAGTCGGCAGCAGGCTTACGGGCGCGAGCGCCATCGAGTAACCGACGATCTGGCGAGCCGTCGCTTTGCCGTCGGGTTCGATAACGGGAAGCATGCGGATGCCGGCGCGGGCGTAATCATCGCGACACATCGTGGCGATCGCGTGGAAATGCGGGAACTGCCAAAGGAACATTATCCCGAAGAGCGTCGCGGCTTCGATTCCGACCTCGTTGCGGGCCGCGGCCCATCCGAGCAGCGGGGGCAAGGCTCCGGGGAAAGCGCCGATGAATGTGCACCAATGAGTGCGCGTTTTGAGCGGGGTATAAAGGAACAGATAGCTCGCCAGAGCGACGAGCCCCCAGAAGGCCGTCAAAGGATTGAGAAACCACGCGAGGTAGGCTTCGGCGATCAGCGAGACCGCGACGCCGAAAGCGAGCGCGGCGCCCCGGGACAGTTTCCCTGCGGGCAAGGGGCGCAGTTTCGTGCGCCGCATCAGCGCGTCCAGGTCGCGCTCCCAATATTGATTGAGCGCGTTGATGCCGCCCGAAAGCAGCGCCACGCCGAGCGCCATGTGAAGCAATGGCGTCCAATCGATTGATGAAGGAGAACCAAGCGCGAATCCGGCGAGCGCCGACAGGACGACGAGAGATGTGATGCGGGGCTTCGTCAATTCAAAATAGGCCGCCATTCTCTCGTTGAAATTCAAGCCTCGCGGCGGAGATTTGACGGCGACTTCCGGCGCAGGCGCGGCCGACGGATCGGCTGCGGTGATGACTTCCATGGAATTACCTTCCGAATGATGAAGAATGGTATTTAATTATGATGATGCGGTAAGCGATAAGATAGCAGATGGCTGCGGGCTTTCCAAACACTAGTACAGTCAGTAGACCACGAAATGGACGGAAACACCCATTGTTCATTGTTCATCGTTCATTTGTCATTTGCCATCGCCGACCGCAGCAGTCGATCAATGCCCAATGAACATTGGGCGATTTCCGGGAAATGACAAATGAACACTGAACGATGAACGATGAACAATGACGAACGCTCGTCTACCAGCTCATCTCCCATTTTGCGCCACCGACGTCCGGATGAAATCGACCATCCCGCTCATAAACTTCTCGCCGGCGCTCCCGATCAGGAAATGGTCTCCGCCTTCGACTATGACCAGACGCTTCGGGTCGCGGGCCGACTCGAAGAGTTTGCGTCCCTGATCTACAGGGATGACCGCGTCGCTCGTCCCATGCGTGATCAGCGCCGGGCATTTCACATCGGCGATCTTGCGCGCCGATTCGAAGCGGTTCTTCGACAGGAAGTGCAATTGTCGCGGCAGCCATGGGAACGAGACTGCGCCCATGTCGCTCGCCGAACTCAGGCCCGATTCGACGATCAACGCCGCGCAAGGGAGTCGCGACGCGAGATCGATCGCCGCGGTCGTCCCGAGCGATTGGCCGTACAACGCGAGTTTTTCAGCGTTCACGCCGCGCTCGCGCACGAGGTGATTGTAAACGGCCTCAGCGTCGGCATAGAGCCCCCATTCGTCCGTCAGGCGGCCCTCGCTGCGCCCGTAGCCCCGGTAATCGAAAATCATCATGTCCAATCCGCGCTTCGTCAGTTCCTGCGCGACCCAGACGACACTGGATAAATTGCCTCCGTTGCCGTGGCAATGGAGCACGGTCGCAATCGCGGGCCTTTCCGTAGCGCGGAGAAACCATCCGTGGACGCGATCGCCGTTCGCGATCTTCACCCACACCTCTTCGCCGTTCGCGGGCAGCGACCAATTAGGCCCCGGAACGTAAGGCTCCGGATTGTACGTCGCCATATGTTCGAGTCGCCGCAGAACAAAGAAAAGAATCACGACCACTATTGGCAGATAGATCATCATACGAACCCACCTTGGGAGTCGAGAAGGTTTTCTTGGTTCGGGGAGCTCATTTTTCATAACTCGAGGGGCGCGGAGTTGATGGAATTGTCATTTTTTCAGCTCGATCACCGCATAGATTCCGAGCCGGGGGACGGAGAATTCAGTCGCGGTTTCGTCATTTACGAAATCCTCCGGCTCGACGCGCGCGAGTCCGAAAGCGCGCGCCTCGACGCGCCCGTAATTGCCTCGCAACCGCAGGCGCACACCGCCGAGCTCGCGACCGCTGTAATTCAGCAGGCTCAATCGCGCGCGCGCGCCGTCGCCGGTGAGTCGGCAGATCACTGTCTCGGTTCCGTAAACTCGCAGGCTGCGGTTTTCGTCGCCGAGGCGCCGGCGAATTTTTTGCGCGAACTCGCTCGGATTAGCCGCCTCCACCCTCGGATATTCTTTCGAACCGAGTTTGATGTTGACGCGGAATTGGGGCGCGGGGACCGCGACGACGTCGAAGAGCAGGTTGCGGCGCGCGAGCAGGTTCATGACTTCGCCCGTCTCCGGTGATTTGTCGTCGATGACGCCGATGTCGGCGACCAGCGGGTAGTTTTCGCCGGTCAGGTTCTTGATGAAAGCAAACATCGCGCCCGCCTCCGTTAAATCGGCCGGATCGATCTTCAAGACCGCGTCAGCATTGTATGCGAAAGCCTCGGCGATCGCCATCGCCGCCTTGCCCTGCGGCAGGTCGTAATAGAACTCGCCTGCTGGATTGCGGGCGAATCGCCAGCCGTTCGCGTCGATCCAGGGGCGGCGCGTCGCCGAAGCCACGTCGGCCCTTCCGGCGATGCGCGGCGTGAGCAGTTTTTCGCGGCGATCGAACTCGGCCTGGCCTGCCGCGACGACTTTGAATCCGGCCCCACGCCACGCCTCGGCCTTGTCCGGAGGCGCGGCGATCCGTTCAATGCCCGCCCGCTTCAACGCCTCCGCCGTCTCGACGCCCGCCGACCAGTAGATCAACGGCGCAGCGCTGGGCGCATCAGCAGGCGCCGCCGCCTGCTTTCTGACTTGATCCGCCGAGAAGCCTGTGAAGAGAGCCATCAAAGCGAACACGCAAGCCACAGCGCCCGGCCTCATAGTTCGATCTCCTTCACTTCGATCTCCCTCTTGTCGTGGATGCCCAGCCCCAAATTCCCTGCGTATTCGACGTGCCCCGGCTCGCGGATGATGATGTTTACGTTCGGGTCCTTGTCACGGTCGCCGCCGTTGTTGAAATCGAGCGTCTTCTCGTCGCGGTTCCAGATCGAGATTGCCCCGCGGCGCTTTCGCTCGTCGTCGATGACGTCCAGCAGCAGGCGATCAATCGCCACGGGATCGGTGCCGAACATGATCGTTCGCGGGAAGAAGACATATTTCAGCGTTGGCGCGAAAGGCCCACCATGCCACACGCCTCGTAACCCGTCCATGATCTGCAAAACGGTCTTCGAGCGCAGCGGCTCGACGGCAGCCAGCGCGCCGACGAACGAGAGCGTGTGAGAGACGCCTCTGTTGTGCGTGCGCGCCACGTTCGAGAAACTGCCGTAGGCGATGTTCTTCAAACAGCCCGTGGCGCCGGTCGCGCCGTGGTCTTTCATGTTCGGAATGTTGATGATCTTGGTCAGCTTCTGCGAGACCAGGCGCATCATGTTCGACCGCGTGTCGTCTTCGCCGAAGAAATCGGCCTCGACGTAGACGCGCGGGTCGTAGTTCTGGTTGTCGTTCCGGGCGTTCGCGCGCTCGGCGGCGAAAATGTTGACGCCTTCAGGCAGGCTCGGCGCGTAATTGACCTGATCGAGCTGACCTTGGAAACGCTCGTAAATGTAAATCTGCTGAGGTTTGACGCCGACGGCCGTCAAATTTCGAACGGTTTCGGCGACTATTTCGTGTGACGAGACCACCCAGGGACGCCCGCCGGCGTTCACCTTAATGCCGACCACGTCGTCGGGCGTGAAAAATCGCCGCCACGAATCGATCGCCTTCGCATCTCCGGCGAGAGCGCGCATCCCGCGCTCCATCATCTCGCTGACGGCCTCGCCGTCGATCTTCAGCCCGTCCTCGCTCAGACACTTCGCCGATTTGACCGAGACGACCTTGCCGGGATAAGGGCCGGGCATTCCGGGCATGGCGGCGGGCTTGTAGGGCGTGACAACCTTGTATTTCGGGGCGTCCCCCTTCGCCTGAATAGTCGAAGCCAGCGGCGTCGCGGCGAGCAGTTGGACGAAGGTTCTGCGTTTCATAACTTTTATATGTAAGCGATCACATCAATCTCGACCAGCGAATTGCCGGGGATTCCTCCGGCGGCGGCGATCGTCGTGCGGACCGGCGGCTCTTCGCCGAAACGCCCGCGAAAGACCTCGTTCATCGCCTGATAGTCCTTCAGGTCGTTCAGGTAGACGTTGCACTTCAAAACCTTTTCCATCGAAGAGCCGGCGTTGACCAACTCTTTCTCGATCTCGTCGAGCACGTGTTTGGTGTGGGCCTTGATGTCGCCCTCGAAGTGCGCGCCTTTGCCGGCGATGAAGAGCAGATTGCCGTAAGAAACTGCCCCCGAAAAGAGCGGAGGCTGGTCGCCGGGCTTCCTTTCGGGCTTTTTGCCGCCTTTGTAATGAACCTTCTTTGTCGCAGCCTCTTTCTGCGGCTCGGAGCTTTTCGATTTGCCGGCCGCGGCTTTCGCGGCCGGGGCGGCGATTGCGGTCGCGGCGGCCGCTTTCAGTATTTTTCTGCGTTGTGAGTTCATAAAAAGTAGTCCTTTGGTTCTGGTTGAAAGTTACGCGACTTGTGAGTTCAGCAAGCCAGAGCTATCGCAGGGTCAAGAATCTCCATTGCCGGATTTTTTTGCCCCGGACGAATGTTGATGAATAATCAGTGATTGAAGCCTGGCAAATTATACGAACCAGATTCGATTCTTGAAAGGCTTATTGGTCCGGCCAAGCCTTGACGACGCCGGAGCCGAAGGGTATTTTCCGCTTGTTTTCACTGGTCTGCGTAGCTAAGAGAACAGCCTGCAACTAAAAACGACGACATTAAATCGGCGGGTCGCTCCAAGGCTTCC
>DATEMG010000253.1:0-7641 GCA_035275805.1 Blastocatellia bacterium | reverse complement strand
GGGGGCATTGAGATCGCCGATGGCGCCGATCATGGACGTGTTGATTCGCTGCGATTCTCCGCTCCTGGTGAACCGCATCGTGTCCGGATCACTCGCGAGCGCGTTCTCGAATGCGCGCGCTAATTCGAGCGCGGTCTGAGGCCGCGCGTTCGGGTCTTTCTCCAGCGCCTGAAGAACGACGCGCTCGACCGACTCGGGTACTGACGGATTGATTTCGCGCAGCGGCCGCGGCTTCTCGGTGACGTGTTTGATGGCCACGCCCGTCGGTGTCTTGGCCAGGAAAGGCGCCACACCGGTCAACAACTCGTAGAGCACGACGCCCAGGCTGTAGATGTCCGAACGCGAGTCGGCCTCCTCGCCCTGGCATTGTTCAGGCGCCATATAATGCGGTGTCCCGATCACGGAACCGACGTTGGTCAGGCGCTGTTCGAGGCTGTGGGTGTCGAGCGTTTTATTGTCGAGGACTTTCGCGATGCCGAAATCGAGAATTTTGACGTGATCCGCGGTGTCGTTCGAGTCTAGCAGAATGATGTTGTCGGGTTTGATGTCGCGGTGGATGATGCCGTTTCGATGGCCCGCGTCTAGCGCGGCGGACGCCTGGCGGATGATGCCGTAGACACGGACGGCGCTTATAGGGCCTTCCTGAATCAGCACTTGCCGCAGGCTGCGCCCGAGGAGCAACTCCATGACGATGTAAGCCGTGCCGTCGTCGTCCTCGCCGAAATCGTGGATGACCACTGCGTTGGGATGGTGGAGCATGGCCGCCGCGCGCGCCTCGCGGTAAAAACGCTGGCGCGATTTTTCGTCTTCGACCACGTCGGCGCGCAGCACCTTGACCGCCACGGTGTCTCCGATATGCGTGCGGCGGGCGCGGTAGATCTCGCCCATCCCACCGCTGCCTATACATTGTCCCAACTCATAGCGTCTGCCGAGCACTTTTCCGGTCAGTGCGCCGACAGTGGCTGATACAGGCATGGCGCCGCGCGAGCTGGTCGAGGGGCTGATGTCGGTCGGGGTAGAAATCTGAGTCTTTTCAGCGTCGAGGCTTGGCGACGTTGGGGCGTCTGACAGACTTGGGCTGACGGCGGATGTGACCGCCCCGCAGGCGTCGCATTGCGTTGCGCCTGCTCTCAAGTTCTTACCGCAGTTTATGCAAAACGTCATGGATATCGTTCTCTTGTTGTGTGCAGAAGATTCCTTAACCTGGCGCCCTGGCAGTCTCCGAGTGATCTGGCATTAGGCTGACCAAAAGCTCCTGTAGTCTAAATCAAAACTGCGCGGATGAAAACCAAAACTTGAGGTGGTCGAAGCTTTACAAACCGCCGCTGATTGATATCATTCGGCTTCGTTCAAATGGGACTTATGGGACTTTTGTCCCAGGGGTCCTATAAGTCCTATAGGAGTTGATTGATGAAGACCCTTGTCTTGTTGCGACACGGTGAGAGCGATTGGAACCGCGAGAACCGCTTCACCGGGTGGACGGATGTTGACCTGAGCGCAAAGGGCTTTCAGGAGGCCCTTTCAGCCGGGGACGAGATGAAAAAGGCCGGATACGGCTTCGACGTTGCCTATACTTCGGCGCTCAAGCGCGCGATCAAGACGCTCAACCTGGCGCTTGAACGGATGGACCTGCTCTGGATCCCTGTCTATAAATCGTGGCGGTTGAACGAAAGACATTACGGCGCGCTGCAGGGACTGGACAAAGCCGAGACGGCGGCGCTTCATGGCATGGAGCAGACCAACGTCTGGCGTCGCAGTTATGACATTCCGCCTCCGCCACTCACCCCCGACGACCCTCGCAATCCGGCTAAAGACCCGCGATACGCCGCGCTCAAACCCGAAGAAATTCCGCTGACCGAATGCCTGAAAGACACCGTCGAGCGCTTCATGCCGTATTGGCGGGAGACCATCGCGCCCGCGCTCCGCGAAGGCAAACGCGTACTCGTCGCGGCGCACGGCAATTCTTTGCGCGCGCTGGTCAAATATCTCGACGGCGTTTCTAATGAAGACATCGTCGGATTGAACATCCCTACGGGCATTCCGCTCGTCTACGAACTCGATGACGACCTGAAACCTATACGCCATTTTTATCTCGGCGATCCCGAAGCCGTGAAAAGAGCCACAGACGCGGTGGCCGGACAATTGCAGAAGAAGAGTTAGGTGTCAGGTGGCAGGTGTCAGGTTTGAGTAGAATTTCTTCTCTAAACGCGCCATTCCATCCAAAATTAAAACCTGGAACCTGGAACTTGACACCTGGCGTTTGACGCCTGACACCTGACACCTGGCGCCTGGCGCCTGACACCTGACATCCGATGGCAAACATAAATCTGAAAAAGCGCCCGGTCGCGCTGATCATCCTAAGCGGTTTCGGCTGGTCGCCGCTCGTCGAGGGCAACGCGGTTGCGCAAGCCTACACGCCGTTTCTGGACAAATATCTTTCCACATACAAACACACGCTCCTGGAAGCGTCCGGCGAACGCGTTGGGTTGCCGTTGGGCCAGGCCGGGAATTCCGAGATCAGTCACATAATCATCGGGACCGGCCAGGTCTCCCCCATGACCGTTACGCGCGTCGACGAGGCGATTTCGACGGGTAAGTTTTTCGAGAACCCGACGCTCGTGGCCGCGATCGACGCGGGCAAGGATTCCGCGCTTCACCTGATGGGACTCCTTTCGGATGGTGGCATACATTCAAGGAACACTCACCTTTACGCGCTCTTGAAGATGGCGGCGGATCGCGGCGTCCGGCGCGTCTTCGTTCATATCTTCACTGACGGGCGCGACACGCCGCCTAAATCGGGCCAACGCTACGTCGAGGAGTTGATGGCGAAGATGCGTGGAATCGGCGTCGGGCGCATCGCCACAGTCACTGGGCGGTATTACGCCATGGACCGCGACAACCGGTGGGAACGCGTCAAACGCGCCTACGACGCGATCGCCCTCGGCGAGGGGCGGAAATTCGCTTACCCGGGCGCCGCCATCGAAGCCTCTTACGACGGCGGCGTGACCGATGAATTCATCGAACCGGTTGTCATCACCGGGAAAAACGGCGCCCCGCTCGCCACTATGCAAGGCGGCGACTCGGTGATCTTTTTCAACCTGCGCGCAGACCGGGCCAGGCAATTGACCCGCGCGTTTACGGGGCTAAATTTCGACTCCTTCGAGCGAGAGCGGATTCAAAACTTACACTTCGCCACCTTCACTCAATACGACCGCTCGATCAACACGTCGATTATATTTCCGCCGGTCGCCCCGGCGCGCCCGCTTGCGGCGCTGTTCGCCGAACACGGCGTCACCAATCTGCGCGTCGCCGAGACCGAAAAATACGCGCACGTGACTTATTTCTTCAACGGCGGCGTCGAAAAGGAATTTACTAACGAAAGCCGCATCCTGATAGCCTCGTCGCAGGCGACGGCCTACGACTCGAAGCCAGAAATGAGCGCGTTCAAAGTCACCGACAAGGTCCTGCGCGCGATCGACGACGGCGAGATCGACGTTTACGTCGTCAACTTCGCGAACGCCGACATGGTAGGCCACACCGGGAATCTGAAAGCGGCGATCGAAGCGGTCGAGTCGCTCGACGCCTGCCTCGGTTGGGTCGTCGGGACGGTCGAACGCGTCAAGGGCGTGGCGATCATCACTTCCGATCATGGCAATTGCGAACAGATGATCTCGCCGTCCGGCGGGGAGCCGCATACCGCCCACACGACCAACCCGGTCCCCTTCATCCTTTGCGACCCCGAATTCAAAGGGACTTTGCGCGAAGGCGGCTCGCTCGAAGACATCGCGCCGACAATGTTAGAATTGCTCGGAATAGAAAAATCGCCTGAAATGACGGGACGAAGTTTGTTGCAGGGAGGGTGAGCGCTACGGTCAGTAAATCGCGAAATCAGGCAAAGAAGGGCATTGTTCATTTGTCATTTGTCATTTGTCATTTCCCGGAAATCGCCCAGTGTTCATTGGGCCCAGTGTTCATTGGGCCCAGTGTTCATTGGGCATTGATCGACTGCTGCGGCTGGCGATGACAAATGACAAATGAACGATGAACAATGAACAATGAATGTCTCTATCCACTTCGTAATTTACTGACAGTATCCCTTGAGCGGCTCTCACACATTTCAATGCCAACCGATCCTCGGCATATTTTGATTGTTCACGTTGCGGGGCTGGCGCAAACGACTCTGGCGCTGCCTGCGCTTCGTTCCCTTCGCCAACACCTCCCTAAATCCCGCATCACTGTCGTCTCAAGCCCTGTGGCCGCCGACCTGCTGCAACTCGCCGAATGCGCCGATGAAATCCTGCCGGTCGCCAGATTCCGGGACGCCGAGTTCTTGAACCCGCGCAAATTTTATCGCGCAGCGAAATCGCTCAGGGATTTGCGCCGCGAGCATTTCGATTTGGCCGTTGAGTTCAAGACCGGCGCCGAATCCGGCCTCGTCCTGCAATTCGTTCATTCGCGCGAGCGGCTTACCGGCAAAAAGAAAGGCGTCGAGGCCGCGCTGGATCGGTTGTCCAAGGCGATAGGCCACGCGGGCGCCGCGCGCGGGCATGACGCGCATGAATATTTGAAGAGGCTCGAAACCTTGGGCGTGCGCCCAGTCGAGTCCGAGCCGCGAATCGCCACTCTGCGCGAGTCTGACGAGCGGATCGAAAGACTTTTAGTCAAACACAATGTCGGATTCGGCGAATTGCTGATCGGCGTCCACCCGGGCGCCGGCGCGGGCAAGCCGCGATGGCCTATCGACAGATTCGCCTCGATCGCCGCGCGGATGACTCACAATTTCGGCGCGCGCGTCCTGGTATTCGCCGGCCCCGGCGAACGCGGAGAGGCTAAGCGGCTGGCGGCGATGCTGCCAGCAAGAAGCGCCATCGCATTCGAATCGCCGAAAATAATCGATTTCGTTTCGGCCGCCGCGCGGCTGAGCCTGTTCGTAGGCAATCACAGCGGCCCGGCGCACGTCGCGGCGGCGGCGGGCGCGCCGGCGGTCGTTGCCTCCACTTTCGAGCGCCCGGCGCCGCAAGATCTGCTCGGCGCTCGCGTCGAACACGTCCGCGCGCCCCATATCACATTGGTCTCGGAAGAAGATGTTTACGAGGCGGCTTGCAGCTTGCTGAAGTCGAATCGCGCAGAGTTCCTGCGCTCTCGCTGAAAGTCAGGAGAAACAAAAAGGGAAGTGGGGAGTGGGGAGTGGGGAGTGGGGAGTGGGGAGTGGGGAGTGGGGATAGGAAGTGGCAAATTGAATCTTTTCCCTATTCCCTATTCCCTATTCCCTATTCCCCACTCCCCATTCCCCACTCCCCACTCCCTTTTTGCCTTTTTTTACGAAATATTTACGTCCTAAGGAGTCCGGTTCAAACCTGAATAACAAATCCACTATATAATTGCTCCCGTGTTATCCCTTAATCGTAATCGTAGAAAATTCATATGAGGAGAGATTCGATGTTTCGTAAACCGCTAACTGTGGCGTTGCTTGTCGTTTCGCTGTTGATATCGCCCCTCTTATCGCTGGCTGACGAGGGGATGTGGCTGCCCGACTCCATCAGTAAATTGCCGCTCACGGAGATGAAGAAGCGGGGGTTCGAGCTTAAACCCGAAGACATTTACAGCCTGACCAAGCCGAGTTTGAAGGACGCCATCGTACAAATCAGCATCGGCGGCACGGGGTCGTTCGTTTCGCCGGAGGGGCTGATACTGACCAACCACCATATAGCGTTCGCGGCCATCACGCGCGCGAGCACCTCCGAGAAGGATTACATCAATAACGGATTCCTGGCCAAATCGCGCGCCGAAGAGATTCCGGCGCAAGGGTATACCATAAAGATCACGCAGGATTTCAAGGACGTTACCGCCGAAGTCCTCTCTGCCGTCAAACCCGAAATGCCGTTCGAAGCGCGCTTGCGCGCGATCTCCCTGAAGCAAGAGGAAATAGGAAGGGCCAACAGCCGCGAAAAAGAGGGCATTGAAGCTCAGGTGGTCGAAGCTTCGGGCGGCTATCAATATTTTCTCTACACTTATCTGAAGTTAAGGGACGTTCGATTGGTTTACGCCCCGCCCAAATCGATCGGTTATTACGGCGGCGATCCCGACAACTTCGAATGGCCGCGCCATTGCGGCGATTTCGCATTCCTGCGCGCCTACGTCGGTCCGGAAGGCAATCCCGCCGGTTTCAACAAGGCCAACGCGCCGTTCAAGCCCAAAAAGTTTCTGCCGATCAATGCGACAGGGATCAAAGAGGGAGATTTCTCGATGGTCATGGGCTATCCCGGCTCGACCTTCAGACTGCGCGAGTCCTATTCAGTCGAATACCGCCAGAACATTCAACTGCCGGATCAGATCGCGTCGCTCCGTCAGCAGATCGACACGCTCACGAAGGTCAGCGAGAAAGACCCTCAGCTCAAGCTCAGGTTCGCCGATCGGATCTTCAGCCTGAGCAACGCGCTCAAGTCTTATGAAGGAGCGGTCGCGGGGGTGAAGAGAATGGATCTGGTCGCGCGCAAACGCGCGGAAGAATCCGACATGAAAAAGTGGATCGACGCCGACCAATCGGCCAGGGCGAAATACGGCGAGACGCTGCCGCAACTCGAATCGCTCTACCGGGAGTTGACCGCGAATAGTTTGAAGCAGAACGCGCTCAACGGCATGCTCAATTCGGGCAATCTGATCGAGGCGCTCGAGTTCGCCTACGAGCGAGCCCTCAACCGCGATCTGCCCGCAAACGAGCGCGCGCTCCGGTTCTCCGATCAGGTCCTACCAATGGTGACTGAACAGCTCAGCTCCGATTGGGAAGAGCGCGATCCTGAAGCGGAATCGAAGCTGATGGCGGCCGCCCTGGCCCGCGTGGCCGATCTGCCAAACGACAGGAAGATTCAGGCGGTCGATAAGCTCTTCGAGGGCAAATCAGGCAAAGAGCGCCGAGACGCCGAGGCGGAATTCGCGAGCAAGATGATCGAAGGCTCCAAATTCAAATCCTTCGACGAGGTCAAGAAGCTCTTCACCGCTTCGGCGGCCGATCTTCGCGCCATCGACGACCCGGCCATGAAACTGGTGGTTTCGGTGGTCGATGAAAACTCGCCGCTCGCCAAGAAGCAGAGTCAGATTCTCAATACGATCGCGAATGTCCGCCCGCAATACGTCGCATCGATTCGGGAATTTCGGCAGGCTACGAATCGGGGCTTGCCCTACTATCCGGACGCCAACTTCACGCTGCGCTTCACCTACGGCGACGTCCGGGGCTACAAACCGCGCGACGCGGTCACCTACGATTACCAGACTTCGCTCGCCGGCGTTATAGCGAAAGACACCGGCGAAGACCCTTTCAACGTCCCCGAAAAGCTGAAAGAGCTTTTCAGAAAGAAGGACTTCGACGGCTACGCCGACCCTCGGCTGAACGACGTTCCTGTAGATTTCCTGACCACCACCGACATCACCGGCGGCAATTCAGGCTCGCCCATGATGAACGGGCGCGGCGAAATCATAGGACTGGCGTTCGACGGCAACTACGAGGGGCTGGGCGGCGATTACGCTTACGACATTAGCTCCAATCGCACCATCGCGGTGGACATCCGCTACGTGCTCTTCCTGACCGATAAGTTAGGCGGCGCGGGCCATCTGTTTAATGAAATGCAGATTAAACGAGCGAAG